>JABLXM010000228.1 GCA_013177815.1 Anaerolineae bacterium
CAGCCCGGACGGCATCGACCTCGCGCTGCACCACCGGCAGGAATCGCAGCGCCAGGAAGATGGCAAAGGCAATGCGGTAGGGCATCCCGACTTTGACCAGGGAAACCATCAGGTCGCGGGTTTCTGTCGTCCAGATCAGGACGAAGCTCGCCAGCACCACGACCGACAACCGGAAAAAGAAGATCGGTCCCTGCAAAAGTCCGTTATCGGTAATGGTCAATGGTCCAATGTGGTAAACCGGCTGACCCGGGTCGGCGAAGAAGTGAAAGATCATCAATAGGAGACCCAATTGCAGGATGGTCATTGAACTGCCGAGGATCTCCTTGATGGAAACCCTGCCGGCGAAGATCGCCAGCAACAGGACAAAGATGAACATGATCGCGCCGGAGAGCGGGGTTTTATACAGGAACAATCCAGTTGCCACCAAGAAGACCCATGCCAATTTGACGAAGGGATAGAGGCGGTTCAGGTAGGATTTACGGTCACGATATGCCAGGCTGTGGGATCCGGTTGTCATCCAGTTCGCATTCCTTCGATATCCAAAGCGTTGATGAAATCATCTGTCGTGCGAATGTTGCAGCAGACACATCCGCCATCCTGTTGGTACGCCGACAGCAATTCCTGCAGCAGGGTTGGGCGCAAATTCGCCGAAAGCAACAATTCCTCCGAGCAGAACAGGTCAGCCGGATCGCCGGTGAAGGTGACCAACCCATCATTCATGACCATCACACGTTGAGCATACTCAAGCACCAGGCGCATGTCATGGGTGATCATCATCACGGTGATGCCTTGTTCGACCACATCCTGCATCAAAGCCATCAGGGTGCGGGTCATTTGTTTATCCTGACCATAAGTCGGTTCATCCACCAACAAGATGCGGGGGTGACCAACCAGCATGGTCGCCACGCCCAGGCGGCGCTTCATGCCTGCACTTAACGCAAATGGGTGCCGATCACGCACCGCGGTCAACTCCAACTGGCTGAGAGTCTCTTGCACTTGACGGTCAATCTCCGACCGATCGGTGGTGCCCCTCGCCATGACGCTGTAAGCGATCTCATCGAATACCGTATCGGTCAGGAATTGGTGCTCGGGATTCTGGAAAACCAGCGCGATCTCCCTTGCCAGGTCTTCCACTTTCCACAAGGGGGCGTTCTTTCCAAACAAATCCAGCTCGCCCGAGGTGGGTTTCTGCAACCCTACCAGCAAGCGCGCCAGGGTGGATTTGCCCGCCCCGTTCCTACCGACGACCGCAAGCAGCTCTCCGGCATAGATATCAAAAGAGATGCCACGTAGCGCCTGGAAACCGTTGGGGTAGGTGTACGTCAGGTCACGCGCGCTGACCAGTGGTTGATCATGCGTGACCATTTCCAGGGGGGGCGATGACAATTCAAGCCGGTCGCCCAGCACACCGCTTGCCCGCAGGTACGCCAGCGTATCCGGAACCGTGATCGGCAGGCTTTTCACTTCGCCTGGCGCCCTTTTTTGGAGTTCGATCGCGATCTCGACCGTCTCTGGCAGCCATACGCCCAGCACGTCCAGAATGTATGCGCCGTGTTCCTGCAGCACTTGCTGCGGTGAACCGCAAGCGAACAACCGTCCTTCTTCGAGCACCAACAACTGATCGCACATGCTCAGGACGAAGTCATCCAACTCACGCGTGACCAGCAGGATCGTCATTCCCTGCTGCTTGAGGCGCTCGATCAGTTCATGCACGGCATGGGTGGCGATGGGGTCGAGGTTGGCGGTGGGTTCGTCCAGCACGATCATGGCTGGCTGCATCGCAAGGATGGCAGCCAGACCGAGTTTCTGGATCTGACCGCCGGATAAATTCCAAACCAGGTTGTTGCGCTGCGGGGTGAGCTGCGTCTCCGCGAGCAGTTCATCCACGCGTTGACGGATGACGTGCGGCTCCTGCTGTAGATTTTCCGGTCCGAAGGCGATCTCATCCTCGACATACAGCGTCGAGAACATGCTCTCGGGATCTTGGAACACGTGACCGACCACCTGCGCCAAGTCGCGCACCTTGGCTTCGGCAGTGTTTTGTCCGCCAACCCACACCTCACCTTCCAGTTTGCCGCCCAGCAACTGCGGAATTTCACCGTTCAACAAACTGCACAGGGTGGACTTGCCGGAGCCGCCCGGACCGATCAACACATTGACCGTGCCGGTCTGGATCGTGAGGGAAATATCGCGTAACGAGGGTGCCCCCTGGTTCCAGTGGGTGTAGGTCACACCTTCCACTCGAACCAGGGGCTCAGGTGGTTCATTCATTATGTGATTTCATCCCAGGCGGGGTATTCAGGCAGCCGACCGTACCAATCCGGTCTTACCGAGCGCCTTTGCCAGGTAATACCCGACTACGCCGCTCAGCACCAAGCCCGAAATCAAGTTGATCGGGATCGCCAACCATACATCCCTGGCATAGGCTGGATCCCAGCCGAAAAGGATGGCGGTCCAGACCGTGCCGAACTGGGATGCCGCAGCGCCCGCCATCATGGCTGTCAGCAGGTCAAATTGCTTGTATCTGGTAATCGCCATGACCGCTTCGACGCCGATGCCCTGGGTTAGACCCCACCCCAGTGTGCCGATACCGGAGGCGTTGCCCATCAGGATCTCGACGCCGGTTTCCACCAGACCGACCAGTAACGCAGCGCCGGGTTTCTTGACCAACCACATCGCCAGGATATACGCCCACATAAAGGCGCCTTGCAGCAGCGCGCCACCCAGGGCGCCCAATGATGAATTCAACAAGTACCACAAGTTGCCAACCCCCGTGTTGACCACGCCCGCAATCGCAGCGATGACCGCAATGATCACGATGTCCCGGGTCGTGTAATTGAAATTCCAGCCGGAGTTTTTCTCACTCATGATGCACGCATTCCTTCCTTGATGATCGTTTGAATATGATTACGCTGTACTTTTCTTCCCGAATGCCTTTGCGATCAGCCCGAGAGCGATCAAAATGGCAATGTTCACGACGATATATATTGCCATGTCCGATACCTCCTTTCTTCAGGATTTTGCCGCCATCATACTGTTTTCAGACCCATTTGCCGCAATTCGGCTTTCACCTCGGTATACAGCGCTTCCCAAGTGGGGAGGGGTTTGAGCGTCTCGAGGTCATACGCCTGGTCGAACCGCGCTCCTGGGTTGCCGCCATGCTTTTTGAAGACATGCTCATACTTCATATAAAGGGATCGCGCCATCTGGTCGGCTTGTTCCAACGAAAGCTGCTCACGGGCAACGGCATGACCGACCTCTCCCATCCAGCGCGCCTCCAAGCCGGTGCCGTTCGGCAGCGCGCCATCGGCAGAACCGACACCCTCAAGGTGTCCGCCGCAGGCAGTAATGACGATGGCATTGGCTGCCACCTCATACAGCAACTCGCGCGTCACGGCGCCGCTCTTGGGGTAGATATCGGACACGATGATGCAGGGCGCGTTGCGCGCAAAAGCCTGCTGCACCGCGGCTTGCAGCCACAGGCAGCCGGGCGTACTGGTGGCAACGTGACGGATGTGGAA
>JABLXM010000229.1 GCA_013177815.1 Anaerolineae bacterium
GCCTTATTGGGTGTGTATTTGATCTTGGGGGTAGGGTTCTTTTTGCTGCCGACATAATTATCATGGCTTCAACGATATTTCGCTCCGTCAATCGGTGGGTATTGCTGGGTGCGGTTATTGTTGCCGCATTTCTATGCGGCTTTGCCCTAATTGCTTTTAGCCTTCGCAGCCAAATCGGTAGCAGCGCTCAGCGGGCTACTGCGGAACTGGTCGTCATACCGGCACCATCGACCACGCCGACTTTGCAGGTTCTTCCGACCGAAACACCAGAAGTGCCGATCAAGGTCGATGGCATACAGGCTGGTATTTATGTCCAGATTGCCGGAACAGAAGGCGCCGGCTTGCGGATTCGCTCCGGACCTGGGAAGACCTACCAGCCTGAGTTCTCCGGGTATGATTCTGAAGTCTTCCTGGTCAAGGATGGTCCGGTCGAAGCCGACGGTATTACCTGGTGGTTATTGACAGCGCCGTATGACAATAGCCGCAGCGGGTGGGCTGCGGCGAACTACCTGAAAGTCGTAGCGTTGGACGAGTAGCGGAGATTAGAACAAGTTTATTTCGCTTTGCGCTTGCCAAGCCACCATAACGCTGCACCAAGCAACAATGTGACTGCGGCTGTTCCAACCGCAGCTTGCTTGACTGTCTTGGGTTCCACACCGGGGAGAACGACTTGACCATCACCATATGATTTAAATAACTGACCCCATGGTGTTTCGAGCGCCGCCTGAACACGTTTCCTGCCGACAAAAGGATACCAGTATACATTATGATAAAAGTTGCTGGCAAAATACGACCAGGGCACAAGTGGGCTTTGAAGTAACAATTTCTCAAGCGGTTTCAGCCAACCATGATAGATCATCTTCTGACCGCGTGATGCGAAGGTATCTTCCTGAACAAAGTTCCAGGGTTGTTCCTGGTCAATATCGTATCCGACGATCTTGATCTGGGTCGGGTCGCCGATCCCCATCCCTTTTTCATGAGCAATGCGAATGAAGGGGATCGCCATTGGATCGAAGCCTTGCAGTTTGGCTGATACAGCGTCGATCGCTACTTGGTCGGCGGATGCGATCAGAATGTTCTTTTCGTGCCAGCGCATCGCCCGCGGTCCGGGACCATCACCGGCGAATGTGCCATCCATGACTGCAAAGATGCCCGGATGAATTTCCTGTTGGATCATCAAAAGGTCGACCAATGTTTCATGGATCTGTGCATGCGTCCAATGCCTGTTACGGTGGAGCAAACCACCAAAGGCATTCTTCATCGCTCCTGTGATGGTCGTGAAGACATGGGTCTTTACGGTAGGCAAGTGAATGATGTTCTTCCCGACCAAGTCTTTGGGAATATAGACACCTTCTGGAAATATCTGGTCCAGGACCAAGAATTTACCCTTTGGCTCGTATTTGAACCATTCGAATTTCTGTTCATACAAATAGAGGCATGGCACCTGGTATTTATCCGTCACAAATTTATGTTTGTTGTTGAATTCACCCACAGAGGTATCCACGACAACGGTATCATTGTGAATCCCGACCAGGTCCTTGTACCCCATATTTTTCAATGAACGGATCACACCTTCCAATTGCCAGGGCGTCGATGAACACGCGGGGTACCATGTTTGCCAGGAGATATTGATCTTTATGCCAGTGGGGACATCCTTGGATAATGATCTATCGATCCCGGCTAGTTTGACCAGTTTGTCGATATCATCCAAAACGGTTTCGGGTGAAGTTTTTAATACTGCTACTGTACCTTTGCCTGGAAACTCTGCCATAGCTACCTTCCGATGTCATTTGATAGCTTCATTATAAGTGATAATTTCAATCGAATCCGAATAAAAAGCCCGATTTTATTACCGGCAACAATACGCTGGGCTATACTGGATTGAAAGGTGGGCGGGGTTGCAAACCGAATTTTCAAATAATATAATGAAAGAATGCAACCTATGAGAAGCGGGTATTATTACAGGTTACTTGATAGGTAATATGGCAAACGACCCGGTTGATACGCACCATATACCTAAGACCAAAGGCAGTCCGCTCAAGCTTTCTGATAAGCAGTTGCCTCAGGGCACTTTGCTTGTCGAGCGTTATCAGATCCAAGATGTCATTGGGATCGGTGGGATGGGCTCGGTTTACCTGGCGCGCGATATGCACTTTCCTAATGTGGTCAAGCTTATCGCGATCAAGGAAATGATCAACGAGGCTCCTGACCCACTGGTGCGTCAAACCATCGTTCAGAATTTTGAGCGCGAAGCCAATATTCTGGTCACTTTATCTCATGTTGCTATTCCCAAGATCTTCGATTACTTTACGTTCCAAGATCGCTCGTATTTGGTCATTGAGTACGTCAAAGGGCGAGATCTTGAAGCAAAACTCAGCGAAAGCGACGGACATTTCTCCGAGGATCAAGTAATCGCCTGGGCGATCGAACTATGTGATGTCCTATCTTATTTGCATAACCATAAACCCGAGCCAATCATTTTTCGAGATATCAAGCCATCCAATATCATGATCAATAATGAGGGGCAGGTGGTGCTGGTAGATTTTGGCATTGCCAAAGTTTTTCGTTTCGGTCAAAAAGGCACTATGATCGGCACTGAGGGCTATTCTCCGCCCGAGCAATATCGGGGAGAAGCGTCTCCGCAGGCGGATGTTTATGCACTGGGCGCGACGCTTCACCATTTGCTCACCGCACGGGATCCAAGATTGGAACCTCCCTTTACATTTTCGGAACGACCGATTCGGAAGGCAAACCCTTCTGTTTCCATTGAGCTCGAAACTGTGATTAATACCGCTTTACAATACGCGCCGAACGATAGATTTCCGTCGGCCTCGGCGATGAAAGACGCTTTAATGATGGTGGCGCGGAAAACAGGGGCGCTGACGAGGGTCAAAATATACACCGGCGCGGTGGCTTCGGAGTCAAATATCAAGCCGATTTGGACGTTTAAGTGCGAGGATGAGATTCGAGGCAGCGCCCATGTTGATGGACCAGTTGTGTTCATTGGATCATATGACCACAATTTATATGCATTGAACGCTCAATCTGGGGAGTTGATATGGAAATTCCCGTCAGAAAAAGGAATCACTGGACGAGCAATCTCTCAGGATGGAATGGTCTATATTGGCTCTGAGGATGGATTTATCTACGCAATATCAATCCGTACGGGCAGAGAAATGTGGCGGTACCAAACGGAAGCGGCGATCAGGACATCCGGCGTCATCGCTGAAGGGCATTTATTTACCGGATCAGATGATGGGTATCTCTACGCGATCAATTTGAATACCAACAAACCGACCTGGAAGGTGGATGCCGGCGGAGCGATCCGCTCAACGCCATTTGTAGCCGGCGATCATGTTTATTTTGGTTCAGAGGCGGGCGAGGTAATATGCGTTGATTTTCGGGGTTCGGTCAAATGGCGATTTAGGACGAAGAGAGCCGTAACCGCCTCCACCCAAGTGAGCAACGGGTTGGTATATGTAACCGCCCAGGATGGTATCACTTATGCCATCGATGCCAGGACGGGCTGGTCAGTTTGGCGATTTCGCATGGGGAAAGGGTCAATTTCTT
>JABLXM010000230.1 GCA_013177815.1 Anaerolineae bacterium
CTCGATGAGCATCGGGTCGAGGGTGAGCGAACCACCGGCGCCGATGCCCAATATCGCCCTGCCACCCGATAGTTCATCCAAAGTCGCAATGCTCGCGGCTGTGACGGCAGGGTGACGGGTATAAGGGTTGGTGATACCGGTGCCCAACAGGATGTTGTTGGTCTTTTGAGCGATGGCAGCCAGCGTGATGTAGACATCGCGCGTTGCCAGCCCTTCATCCATGACCCAGAAGCGGTCAAAGCCCAAACGTTCCGCTTCCTGACCGTACGATACCAACTCATCGACCGGTGCCATCGGAATGATATTGACGCCTAAGGATACCATCTCATCTCCCGTAGAATTATTCGGATAGGTTTTTTGTCGAAAGCAGGTCGAGCGCGTCCTCGGTCGATAGAATCACCCCGGGTTGCATCCTGCCGAGAGCTACCAGCGCCGCCCGGTGCGCGTCGTCGCCGGTGCCGGCGGTGGCATCCGTGACCACCCGCACAAAATAATCGCGGGCTTGCGCGTCCAAACCGGTCGCCTGAACGCAGCCGTCAGTGGCAATGCCGGTCAGGATGACCAGATTGCAGCCCAGGCAGCGCAGCAAAAGTTGCAGATCGGTGGCGTAGAAAGCGGAATAGCGCCGTTTGATGACAGTGAAATCGCCCGGTTCACGTTCGAGTTCCGCGATTATCGCCGCCCCAGGCGTCCCTTCGACACAGTGCAGCGGGCTGATATCCGCCTCCCGCCCGTAATCCACCAATTGCCGGCGGTGTTCTTGAACGACCCAAATGACCGGCACCTGGCGCCCGCGCGCAGACCGTGTCAATCGGTTGATATTCGGAATGATCTGATTTGCACGTTTGCAGAAAAGACGGGTGGAGGGGTCATTAAAATCATTCTGCATATCGATGATGAGAATGACAGGGGACACCATTTTAGCCATTGTATACACGTATACTTAGACTTAATATAAACTTAATCATACTAAAATTATGTTGCTGCACTTTACAATATCACTATAGCATTTTCTAGAATCCCTGTCAACTGGATTCTGTCATATGATAATAATCATTGAATTTAAATTAATGGTTATTTCCGGAATACCATTCTTATGATACTGTCATCGAGAAATTATGCCGCTACGGGTTATTTTTCGACATGCTTTCCATGAATATCGCTTCGTAGGCATCCACCACCCGCGTCAGGTCGAAGCGCTGCGCCAGGCGCCGGCTGGCTTGGCGGGCAGCCAGCAGTTTCTGCGGGTCGCCAAGTAGGTCGCGCAAGGCGGCAGCAAAGCCTTGCGGCTGTTCCACCGGCACCAGCGCGCCGTTCTCCCCCGGCTGCACCAGGTCCACATTGCCGCCGGCAGTGCTCAGCACCAGCGCCAACCCCATCGCGAGCGCCTGCACCCCAGCCACCGGCAGCCCCTCGGTGAAGGACGGCATGAACAACAGGTCAGCGCGGCGGTAGTGGTCGATCACCTGCTCCGGCTTGATCCAGCCGGTGAGCTGCACCCGCTCCCCCAGCCCCAGCCGCGCGATCTCTTCCGCAACCGCCGGGCGCAGCGGACCTTCACCCACCAACAACGCCTGCCAGGGCAGGTCCGCCACCGCCGCCAGCGAGCGCACGATCTGCAGCGGGTTCTTTTGCGGCACCAGCCTGCCGGCGAACATCACCACCGGCGGTTGGTTGAGCCGAATCTCGCCGGGATCCAGCGCCTGCAAGTCGACGCCGTTCGGCACCAGATCGATCGCCACCGGGTAGTGCCGGCGCGCCAGCGAACGGGTGTGCTCGCTGACCGCCACCACCCGCGCCGCACGCCGCCAGATAGGCGGCGTGAAGGGACGCACCCACCGGAACCAGCCGGCGGTCTTCTCCGGTACGCCGTCGGGCACATCGCCCAGGTGAACCGTCAGCACATACGGCACTTTGGTCAAGATGGAAAGCAGCCAGGCGGCTGCACCGGTGGGAACAGCAAAATGAACGTGCAGAACATGCGGTCGCCAGCGGCGAATCTCCCGCAGCCCGCCCGGCAGGGCTGCCAGCACATAGCCCGCCATGGCGAGCAGTCCGGCGCGGTGGGCTTGCGTGCGTCCGCAGCGCATGCGGCGAATCTCGACACCATCTTGGGTCTCTTCAGCCGGCAGGTCACCATAGCGCGCGGTGAGCACCCGCACCTGGTGACCGCGGCGCGCCAGTTGTCCGCAGATATCCTGCGCCACCCGACCGCCCCCGCCGCCGATGGGCGGATATTCATAGATCAGCACCAGGATGCGCATCACTCGCGGGGTGTGTCTTCGCCCGCGGGCAAAGACGGCAGGTTGATGGTCTTCATGACGGTGTAGGTGACTCTACCGGTCGATTCGTGGTAGGTGCGAACCAGCAATTCGGCAATCAATCCCATCAGGATGGATTGAAAACCCATGATCAGCACCGTGGTGCTCATCTGGAAGAGCGGCGAATCAAAAACGGAGACCAGGAAGAACACCCGCCGGATGAAAAGGTACAGCAACACCGCCAATGCAATCGCGATCAGCACCACGCCGGTTCCGCCGAACAGGTAGATGGGTTTGTTGCCATAACTGCTGAGGAACTTGACCGTTACCAGGTCGAGTATCACCTTGAAGGTGCGCTCCAGCCCATACTTGGCTTTGCCGTAGCGGCGGGCGTGGTGATTGACCGGGATCTCGATCATGCGCGCGCCAAACTGGTCGGCGTAGACCGGGATGAAGCGGTGCATTTCGCCGTACAGGCGGAAACCGGTGATGACCTCGCGCCGGTATGCCTTGAGCGAGCAGCCATAATCGTGCAGGCGCACACCGGTGACCCAGGAGATCAAGCGGTTGGCAATGATCGACGGCAGCGTGCGCGTCAGGAAAGTATCCTTGCGGTGCTTGCGCCAGCCGCTGACCACATCGTAACCTTCCTCGATCTTCTGCACCATCAGCGGGATATCCGCCGGATCGTTCTGCAGGTCTGCGTCCATCATGACGATGACATCACCGCTGGCATGGTCGATGCCGGCGGCGATGGCTGCCGTCTGTCCGAAGTTGCGCCGCAGCGCCACCACACGCACGTGTTCGGAATCCTGAAGCGCCAACGCCTCCAGCGAATGCAGGCTGTCATCCCGGCTGCCATCATCCACCAGCACCACCTCCCAGGGGTGACGCAAGCTCGCCATGGCTTGCGAGATGGCTTGATACAACAGCACCAAATTATCGTGCTCGTTATAGATTGGTACCACCAAGGATATCTTCATCCACCGCTCCGGGTATGCAAGGGCTTTCGTCAGTTGATTGCCGGGAAATCACCCATGATTATATATCAATTCACCTGCCCGCCGGGCGGCGCTTGCAGGCGCCCCCGCCGGCGGCGCAGCCAGCCGGCAATGGCATCCCACAGCACCCCGCTGGCGAGCACAATGGCGC
>JABLXM010000231.1 GCA_013177815.1 Anaerolineae bacterium
TGGTTCGGCTGTCATCAACGGCGCCAACCAGTATTTCGAGATCTGGTCACCCGCCATCTGGGCTGAATTCAACGCCCGACAGATGGATCCAGAGGTCCTCGCCCAATCGATCGCATCAGCAGATCTAAGCTTGGATTGATACAACCCGGACACTACAATGAAAGATGCGAACGTTTGGCACCAACCAGTACTTTACCAATCCATTATACATGGATTGGCGCCGGTAAGCGCCGGCAAGTACGTGGATGCCACCGTGGGAGCAGGCGGGCACGCCGAGGGAATACTGGATAAATCCTCACCGGATGGGCAGTTGCTTGGGCTGGACCTGGACCCACAGGCGCTGGCGATTGCGAGCCAGCGCCTTAGTCGATTTTCCGACCGGGCGCACCTGGTGCAGGCATCCTACATTACGCTGGCGGAACAACTGCGCAACCTCAACTGGATGGCGGTGGACGGCATCGTCCTTGACCTGGGCGTTTCGAGCATGCAACTGGATAGCCCGGAGCGCGGCTTCTCGTTGCGGGCTGAGGGACCGTTAGACATGCGCTTCAACCCCATGCAGGAACCATCGGCTGCCGACCTAGTCAATACCCTGGCAGTGGACGACCTGGCAGACGTGATCTGGCGTTATGGCGAAGAAAACAAGGCGCGGCGCATTGCAGCCGCCATCGCAGATGCCCGCCCGCTCGAAACAACCACGCAACTGGCAGCCGTCGTCAGCAAAGCCGTCGGGCGCCGGTCGTACGGCATCCACCCCGCCACGCGCACCTTCCAGGCGCTGCGAATTGCAGTCAACGCGGAACTGGAAAACCTGCTGAGCTTCCTGCCACAAGCGATATCCGCCCTGACTCCCGGCGGCAGGTTGGCTGTGATCTCCTTCCACTCGCTGGAAGACCGCATCGTCAAGCAATTCATTCGCAGAGAGAGCCGCGATTGTGTGTGCCCACCAAGGCAGCCCGAATGCACCTGTGGGCATCGAGCCTCCGTGGTCGATATCACCCATCGCCCAATCACGGCAGGTGATGATGAAGTGACCCAAAATCCCCGTGCCCGCAGCGCCCGGCTGAGGATCGCCGAAAAGCGCGAATTGGCATGACTGTTGCATGAGTCAGACCGAGACCTCTGGTTCAGGATCTGTTGAAAATGAAGAAAAAACTGACTCAAGCTTATAAGCAAGCCCCCTGGCGCATCCAGACCCAATGGATTGGCTTGATTTTGATCATCCTGGTTGGATTCGTCCTGATCGCCGGATTGTACCTCAAGCTGACGGCGGATATCACCGTGGCAGGCATCAATGTGCGTAAATTAAAGGCAGAAGAAGAAACCATCCGCCGGTCGATTGCCAGCCAGCAAAGCCAGTACGCCCTGCTGACAGCCTCCTCCTCGATGGAGGAAAGGGCGTTGGCGTTGGGTTACCGCCTGCAAAACCCGGATGAAACCATTTACCTGATGGTGCCGGGGTACGCCGGCAAACAATCCGCGCTCGTCGGCGTGGTGGTTGATACCATCCTGCCAGCCCAGGTGATCAAACCGGTCTATACCCAATCCCTGTGGGAGTGGTTCTACCAGAATATGATCCAAAGCCGGGATGTCGGGTTGGAGGCTCTGCAATGAACAGCGACCGCGTCTCACGCCGGGCTTCTGCCATGATGGTGCTGTTCTTTGGATTGGCAGCATTGATCGTTTTCCGGATGGGGCTATTCCAATTCACCAGCTACCGACAGGATATCCTGGACATCACCGAGGATTACGAAAAGGTCGAACGTCTGCTGGTGCCCGAACGCGGCATGATCACGGATGCATGGGGTAGCCTGCTGGCGGGCAATATTCAAGTTTACGAAATCGGGGTCAACATCCCCATCATGCAAGAGAACCAGAGCCAATTAACCATCCAGCGCCACCTGGACGATATCCTCGGCAACAGTTATGCAGAACTCCTCGAGGAAGGGCTGGCGACGGAAGGCGCCATTTATTATCCGCTCGACACCAACGTCAGCAGCGAGAAAGCCCATCGATTGATGGAATTGCAGCAGGACTACTTGGTGAATCCCGTCAAGGTCAAGCGCGGCGAAGTTTCTCCCAATTTGGAAGGTTTGGAATTTCGGGCGCGGCTCCAACGCGTCTATCCGGAGAATGAACTGGCATCCAACATCATCGGCTTCTTCCAGTTCTTGACGCCGGAGGATAACGTTCAGAAGCCGAAAGCCTACTTCGGCGTGGAGCAGCAGTATGACGACCTGCTGAGCGGCAATCCCATACGATACACCTACCTGGTCGATCCACGCCAGGTGCAGGAGATCCCCGAACTGGTCTCCGGTGCTTCAATCTCCCTGACCATCGACCGGCAAATCCAGGCGATGGTCGAGGATATCCTGGACCAAGTCGTCGAAGGCAGCGGCTCAGATTCAGGTTCGATCGTCGTCCTGCAGCCAGAAACCGGCGAGATACTGGCGCTGGCGGTGACGCCGCGCATTGATCCCAACCAATATTGGGAAGTCGAGAAAACTTTCCCGGACGAACTGCCGCTGCGTTTCAACCGGGCAGTCAGCTATCCCTATGAACCAGGTTCGACGTTCAAGGTGATCACCATGGCATCCGCGTTGGACGCCGGCACGGTGACCCCCTCGACCCCCTTCCTGGATACCGGCATCATCTACGTCGGCGGGATCGGTATCCAAAACTGGGACCGCGGGGCATGGGGACCACAGGATATGCTGGGCTGCATGCAGCACTCATTGAACGTGTGCCTGGCATGGGTCGCCACGGAGATGGGCGCCGGGACTTTCTACGAATATATGGACCGCTTCGGGATTGGACAAATGACCAACGTCGATATCGCCGGCGAAGTGGCATACCCGGTGGCGGTGCCCGGCGACCCATACTGGAGCGAATCTAACCTCGGCGCGAACGCCTTCGGACAGGCGTTGCTGACCACCCCCTTGCAACTGGCTTCAGCCATCTCGGCGGTGGCGAATGACGGCAAGATCATGGCGCCGCACATCGTGAAATCGATCGTGGCGAATGGCAAAGAATACCGCACCGTGCCGCAAGTGCTGCGGACCCCCATCAAGCCCGAAACCGCCCATACCTTGAACGAAATGCTGGCAGTCTCGCTGGAGCAGGAAGCTTCGAACTCATTGGTGGAAGGCTACCGCATCGCCGGTAAAACCGGCACCGCACAGATCGCCGGCGAGTACGGTTATACCGAGTGGCTGACGAACGCTTCCTTTGTGGGTTGTGGTCCGGTGGACGATCCCAAGTTCCTGGTTTACATCACGCTGGAGAAACCAGAAAGCTCGCCCTGGGGTTCCGTCGTGGCGGCTCCGGTTTTTGCGCAAGTGG
>JABLXM010000232.1 GCA_013177815.1 Anaerolineae bacterium
GCCTGGAATTCCTGCCTGGGTTTTCGAAACCTCTTGACTTGGAGTGAACTCCAAGTGCTAAACTATTATTGTGAGGTGAAAATATGAAGATCGCGGAAGTCAGTGAGCAATATGGCATTTCGCCAGATACCCTGCGCTACTACGAGCGGATTGGTCTAATCCTACCCGTGAATCGAAACAAGAATGGCATCCGGGATTACAACGAGATGGACGTCAAGAGGATCGAATTCGTCAGGCGCATGCGAAGCGCGGGACTTTCAATTGAAGCGCTAAGCCAGTACATGGGGCTGCTTCAGCAAGGCGTTGAAACTTTTGAAGCAAGGAAAAAAATCTTGACGGCGCAGCGAGATCTGCTGGTGTTGAGAATGGAAGAAATGCAAAAATCATTAGACATGTTGAACTTCAAGATAAGGATATATGAAAATGCCGAGTTGGGGAAAGACCTGAAAATAGCCAAGGAGAAAAGCCAATGAATAGAAAAATGTCCCGTCGTGAAGCCTTGCGCTGGATGGCGATGGCAGCAACCGC
Source organism: Anaerolineae bacterium (assembly GCA_013177815.1). Lineage (GTDB taxonomy): Bacteria > Chloroflexota > Anaerolineae > Anaerolineales > Anaerolineaceae > JABLXM01. Next base: position 529 of record JABLXM010000232.1, read on the forward strand.
TTCCCTGGTCGCATGCCAAAACAGAAACATAAACCGTTCTACAACAACGGAGAGTCCAACACAAGCCGACACAAGGCTTCCAGATCCCACTGTCACCGAACAGCCGGTTAGCCCAACGCCAGGTGCCACCGGGACCACACAGCCAGTTGACCCAACACCAGATCAAGCTTATCTTTCCGTTGCACGTGGCGAGGACACTGCGGCTATTACAGAGACTGCGTTGCGAGCGCTGGGTGGAATCGAACGCTTTGTCAAGAATGGTTATGATGTCATCATCAAACCCAATATCTGCGCCGATAACTATCCGTATGAGTACGGCGCGACCACCAACCCCATCGTAGTCGCCACATTGGTACGCCTGGCATTGGGAGCCGGCGCCAGACAGGTAAGGGTGATGGATTTTCCGTTTGGTGGAACATCCGAAAGCGCTTACGCAAAGAGCGGGATCGCCGATGCGGTGCATGCCGCAGGTGGACAAATGGAAGTCATGAACCCAAACAAGTACCGCCTGGCAGGTATTCCCGAGGGTGAATCGCTTACTCAATGTATGATCTATCAGGATGTATTGAACTGCGACCTGTTGATCGATGTGCCAACGGCGAAAGACCATAGGTTGGCAAGAGTGACTGCGGGATGCAAGAACCTGTTGGGCATTATCCGGGACCGGGGAGCCATTCATGCAAATATGGCTCAACGCATCCCGGATTTGGTCAGCCTGGTACGTCCCGGGCTTACGGTGATCGATGCAGTACGCACGCTCATGGCGCACGGTCCGACCGGAGGGAACCTCGACGATGTCAAGATCAACAATACCGTGATTGCCAGCCATGATGTGGTGGCTGCTGACTCTTACGCAACAGGGTTGTTCAATTTGACCGGCGCCGACATCCCCTATATCGTGAACGCGGCAGAGCGCGGTCTTGGAAGAATGAACCTGAGCGGTTTGAAGATCGAGGAAGCCAGTCTTTAGGAGGGAAGAATTGCCAGCTAAATTCATTCGCAATATACGGCGTGTGGTGCAAATCCTGACGCTGTTGTTCTTTCTCTATTCGTTCGTCTTTGCTGCCGACTACCTGGAGCCCAAGCCCGAAGTGGCGCAGGTGTTCTATTGGTTCGATCCGCTGGTTGCCCTGACTGCAACGCTGGCTGGGCGGGCGGTGCTGGCTGGATTGGCGCTCTCCGGCATTACGCTGGTTGCCACTCTGCTGTTTGGTCGGATATGGTGCGGCTGGTTGTGCCCAATGGGTACGGTTCTCGACATCATACGACCCAAGCGGGGTTCGCAAGGAAACACTCCCAGCCCGCCCGCCGAGAAATGGCGAGGGATCAAATACCTGTTATTGATCTTCATGCTGGCAGCAGCCTTGCTGGGCAATCAAAGTTTACTATTCCTTGACCCAATCACCATTCTCACCCGCACAATGTCGAACGCCATCTTTCCTGCAATGAGCGCGGCGGTATACGCTGTGGAAGGTTTTCTATACGGGTTCGACTTCTTGTGGGGACCACTGGATGCCATCCATCAGACGGTAATCTACCCGCTCTTTAGGGATGTTCAGCCGGTTTTTTCTTTGGCAGTGCCGTTGTTCTTTGCCTTTGCGGGGATGATTGCGCTAAACTGGTGGGCTGAGCGCTTTTGGTGCCGTTATCTCTGCCCGCTGGGGGGTCTGCTGGGATTGCTTTCTCGTTTTTCGTTCTTCCGGCGCATGGTCAGCGAGGAATGTACTTCATGCGCCTTATGCACCCGCAGTTGCCCAACCGGCACCATCGATCCGGCTCGCAATTATGCCAGTGACCCGGCGGAATGCACCGTCTGCTATAACTGCGCCAGCTCCTGCCCACATGGCAGCGCCACCTTCAAATGGCGACTTCCGCGCCGGAATCCTGCTCCTCGACAATCCTACGACCCTTCACGGCGGGAGGTATTGAGCATGCTGGGCTTGTCCGTTGTTTGGGCGGCATTATCTCGAGTCGAGCCGATCAATAAACATTCCCCGGCAAATCTGATCCGTCCGCCAGGCGCCGACCTGGTCGATTTCGAGGAGTTGTGTATTCGCTGTAATGAATGTGTGCGGATTTGCCCAACACAAGGCTTGCAAGCCAGCTTCCTGGATGGCGGCTGGCAGAATATATTCACGCCCCATTTGAATCCACGGCTGGGTTATTGCAGTTATAACTGTGCTGCTTGCAGCCAGGTTTGTCCAACCGGCGCCATACCAAATTTGTCGTTGGAAGATAAACGCCACATTCCAATAGGTCTTGCGCGGGTAGACCGCACCCGCTGCCTGCCCTGGGCTTACAACATTGATTGTATCGTTTGTGAAGAAGCGTGTCCGGTAGCCAATAAGGCGATCAAGGTTGAGACCGTCGAAGTCATCAATGGACATGGCGACGTCGTTTCCATAAAACGACCTTACGTGGTGAAAGAGATGTGTATTGGCTGTGGGACGTGCGAATACCAATGTCCGATGGGCGGGGATGCCGGAATTCATGTATTCACGTATACCGAAGCGGGCGGCTACTTTGGCGATGATCCAACATTTGGCGGGGCAGACGGATAAGCGTTTGGGTTCTGTTGATTGCGTGAAAACGTTCGATGGCATCCGATGCCAGGGCGATGGTTGAGCAGTCCGTAGTTGGGTGTCCCAAAAGTGATTAATTTATCATGGCGCGGGAAGGAGTTTTTCATTAACAGGGGAGATGCTTCCCCCTGCGGGGACTTCGCGCTTCGCTCAGCATGACGAATCTGACTTTTGGGACAGCC
>JABLXM010000233.1 GCA_013177815.1 Anaerolineae bacterium
ACGAACTCTTCCAGCGTGTAATAACGCTCGATCGGCAGGTGCTGGCGGCTGGGCTGCAAGTACTGCCCGATCGTCAGGATATCCACCCCCCAGTCGCGCAGGTCGCGCATCACGGCTTTCACCTCGTCCACCGTTTCCCCCAGCCCCAACATGATGCCGGATTTGGTCAGCGTCTCCGGGTCCAGCCGCTTGGCGTTGGTCAGCACGGCTTGCGACCATTCGTAGCGGTCCTGCGGCTGCACCTGCTTGAACAGGCGCGGCACGGTTTCCACATTGTGGTTCAGTATCTCCGGGCGGGCTGCCATGACGATGTTCAACGCCTCGATTCTGCCCTTGAAATCCGGGATCAACACCTCGATCGAACAGCCGGGGTGCACTTCGCGCACCCGCCTGATCAACATGGCAAAGATCGGTGCGCCGCCATCACGCCGTTCGTCGCGGTTGACGCTAGTGATGACAGCGTGCTTCAGCTCCATGGCTTTGATGGCTTGCGCCACCCGTTCCGGCTCTTCCCAATCCAACGGGCGCGGCATGCCGCGTTTGATGTCGCAGAATCCGCACGAGCGCGTGCAGATATCCCCCATAATCAGGAAGGTCGCCGTGCCGGAGCCCCAGCATTCACCCATGTTCGGGCAGTTGGCTTCTTCACACACAGTGTGCAATTCCTTGCGGCGCATCAGGTTCACCAAGCGCTCGTAGCTCTCGCCGCCGGGTGCACGCACTTTGATGTAATCTGGACGTCGGATGGGGGTGGTATCAATTTGGGTGGGGTTGACGCGGTCCCGGGTTGGGGTTGATGACATATGATCTCCTGCGGTCATTATAAACCGCTCAAGCTGGGTTTGTAAATAGCCTCGTGGTTACCTTGTATCATGCTATACTGAAACCATGCTGTACCTGGTTGCCACCCCGATTGGGAACCTGGGCGATATCACCCTGCGCGCGCTCGAGACATTGCGCCAGGTGGATTTCATCGCCAGCGAGGACACCCGCAAAACCGGGCTGCTGCTCAAACATTACGATATCAAGAAATCACAAATTGCCTTTCACGAATATAACGAAGCCAAAGTGCTGCCACGTGTGCTCTCGCTACTGCGCGACGACAAGGATGTGGCTGTGGTGACCAACGCCGGCAGCCCGTCGATCTCCGACCCCGGTTTCGTGCTGGTACGCGCCGCCGTAGCGGAAGGACTGCCGGTCACCGCCATTCCGGGCGCAACCGCCATCGTTCCGGCGCTGACGCTCTCCGGGTTGCCGGTGCACGCCTTCACCTTTCGCGGCTTCCCGCCGCGCAAATCCGCCGCCCGGCGTAGGTTCTTCGCCATCGACCGGGATTCCCCCCATACCCTGCTGTTCTACGAAAGCCCTTACCGGCTGGTCGAGTGCCTGCGGGATGCACTGGCGGTGCTGGGCGACCGCCCTGCGGCGGTTGCCAATGATCTGACCAAGCTGTTCGAGCAGGTCGATCGAGGCAGCCTCAGCGCGCTGATCGAGCAGTTCAGCGCCCAAGAATGCCGGGGAGAGTACACCGTCGTGATCGCCGCGGCAGGGACAACATCCGCACCGGAAGAAACGGAATGATCAAAATGCATCACTTTTTCCTGCCACCCGAATTATTTAAACAGGAGCGCATCAACTTCCCGCCGCCGCAGGCGCGCCAGATCCGACAGGTACTGCGCCTGGCTGCCGGCGAACGGGTGCTGGCGCTGGATGACCTCGGCTGGGCATACGAACTGGAGCTGGTAGAGATCAAGCCGACCGGCGTGGAAGCCCGGATGGTGCAGAAACTGCCGGCGTCGGGCGAACCGCGCACGCACCTGACGATGCTATTGTGCCTGAGCCAGCGCGAAAAGTTCGAATGGATGCTTCAAAAATGCACCGAGGTGGGCGTTTCCACTTTTGTGCCGGTCATTTCAGCCCGCAGCCTGGCGCGCGCCACCGATGTTGTTGAAAAGAAAATGGAACGCTGGCGCAGTATCCTGCGCGAAGCCGCCGAACAATGCGGTCGCGGTCGCATTCCCGGTCTGCACGCTCCCTGCTACCTGGCGGATGCCTTAAGCAAAAAAACGCCTGCCACACCCACCAGTCCGTTGCGGCTGGTCTTGTGGGAAGGCGAGCGGGGCACAAGCCTGGGCGATGCGCTGATCCCGATAACGAATCATCCGCAACCATCGTTACAATTGTTGGTAGGTCCGGAAGGTGGTTTTTCACCTGAGGAGATCACATTGGCGGGATCGGCGGGATATCAACCCGTCTCGCTGGGCAAGCGCATCCTGAGGATGGAAACAGCCGCCCTGGTGGCGGCTGCCATTGTCCTGTATCAATGCGGGGATGTGGCGCTGGAGCCGCATCAATCCGCGTCAGGTGAATCCGGCGAATCGCCGTAGTTCAATATCTCGCGCACCTGTGAATTTGGCTGGGCTTCACTGATGATGCCCAAGTCCTCCATCGCGTCGATCAAACGGGCGGCGCGGGTGTAGCCAATGCGCATCTTGCGTTGCAGCATGGTGATGGACGCCTTGCCCTCCTCCCGCACCAGTGCGACGGCTTTCTCCAGCAAGGGGTCCTGATGAATGAACTTATCCGGTTCTTCATCCCAAAGCAGACCCTGCTCCAATGAGACTCCGCGCGGGAGTGAGGTATCTGCCGGTTCGGCTGGCATGGTCTGGTTCGCCGGTTGCATCTGGCTGGCAGTACGCCAGGTATCCACCAGCCTTTGGATCTCCGAATCGGAGACGTAACAACCTTGCAGGCGCACCGGGGCTGGGGCATCCGGCGCCTGGAACAGCATATCGCCGCGTCCCAGCAACCGTTCCGCACCGGGTTGGTCCAGGATCACGCGGCTATCCACGCCGGCAGCCACCGCGAAGGCGATGCGGGCAGGGAAGTTGGCTTTGATCAATCCGGTCACCACATCCACGGATGGGCGCTGGGTGGCAATGATCAAGTGGATGCCGGTGGCGCGAGCCAGTTGCGCCAGCCGGGTGATGGAACGTTCGGTCTCGTCCGGCGCCATCATCATCAGGTCTGCCAGTTCGTCGATTACCACCAGCAGGAACGGAAGGCGCTCATTGGGGAAACGCTGGTTGAACTCGCCGATATTGCGAACGCCGTTATTGAGGAATTTATGGTAACGG
>JABLXM010000234.1 GCA_013177815.1 Anaerolineae bacterium
GTGAGCAGTTCGGTGCAATGGAACAATTGGAATGGATGGGGTGCACGAAAGGCGTCGAACCCCAGCCCTGAACCCCTGAATACGCAAGATCCAAGGAGCTGTCCCAAAAGTCAGATTCGTCATGCTGAGCGAAGCGCGAAGTCCCCGCAGGGGAAGCATCTCCCCTGTTAATGAAAAACTCCTCCCCGCGCCATGATAAATTAATCACTTTTGGGACACCCACTTGCATACCCAGCCACGGCAACAGGTCGTTCAGCTTCATCCAACATGGTGGTTGGTGAAACGGCGGGTATCAGACCGTAGTACAATCACACCAGTTCACCTGGCGGAGGGAATAACCCATGAATTTATTGATCGCTTGCGATATGGAGGGTGTGACCGGGGTGGTGCACCCCGACCAGGTCAACACCACCCACGGCGAATACCAACGCTTCCGGCGGCTGATGACGCAAGACACCAACGCTGCCATCGAAGGCGCGCTGGCTGCCGGCGTGGACGAAGTGATCGTGAGCGACGGGCACGCCTTCGGTCACAACATCCTGGTGGAGGAACTGCACCCACGGGCGCGGCTGCACAGCGGTTTGAACGCCGCATTCGCAATGGTGGAAGGGGTGCAGGAAAAGCCGGATGCGGCTTTCTTCATCGGTTACCACGCGCGCGCCGGGACGATGCATGCCATTCTCGACCACACCTGGTCATCCTATTGCCTGGCTGACGTCAGGATCAACGAGCGCTCAACCGGCGAAACCGGGCTGAACGCCGCGGTATGCGGTCATTTTGACGTGCCGGTGCTGATGGTTTCCGGCGACCAGGCGCTGGCAGCCGAAGCGCGCGCCTGGCTGCCACAGGCGGAATGCGCCATCGTCAAGACTGCCACCGGGCGCAATTCAGGCATCTGCCTGCCGCCGGCGCAAAGCCACGTCGTCATCCGCGATGCCGCCCAACGTGCGGTCGAAGCCTGCAAAGCCGGCACGGGGCAACAGCCGCTGCGCTTACCCGCTCCACTACGACTGGGGGTGACGTTCAAATCCAGCGAACAGGCGGACAAGGCGTGCATCATGCCCGGCGTGGAGCGGCTCGACGGCACCCGGCTGGTCATCGATTGCGCCGATATGATCGAACTGTACCGCGCGCTGCGAACACTGGCAAGCCTGGCATCCAAATGACCCAAAGAGGATAAAGTGATCGTTACCACCACACCCCAACTGGACGGCAAAACCATCTCGCGTTATCTCGGCATCGCCAGCGGCGAAGCCATCCTGGGCGCCAACGTGGTGCGCGACTTCATGGCGAGCATCACCGACATCGTGGGGGGACGTTCGGCAGCCTATGAAGAGGAACTGCGCAGCGCCCGCAACATTGCCATCAATGAAATGGTCGAAGAGGCGAAACAACTGGGGGCAAACGCCGTGGTGGGTGTCGACCTGGATTACGAGACGATCGGGCAATCGATGCTGATGGTCTCCGCCTGCGGCACAGCGGTCTATATCGAGTAAAGCCCACCAGCGCGCCACATCACCCCACAGCACCTGCGGGCACCGGTATGATTCCGGATGCCAATACTTGAAAATAGGGGAAAACGATCACATAATTATGTCAGAAATTGACATAATTATGTTTATGATTCAAATTGGAGACCGGCAATGTCAACCACTGCGACCCGCCTGCTGCACCTGATCCAACTGTTGCAATACCAGCCCAACCAGAAAGCCGCCGACCTGGCAGGCAAGTTGGGTATCTCGGTGCGCACCCTGCACCGCTACTTCGGCATGCTGGACGAGATGGGCATCCCGATCTACAGCGAACGCGGACCGTCGGGCGGCTTCTCGTTGGTGCGCGGCTACAAGATGCCGCCGCTGATGCTGACACCCGATGAAGCCACAGCGGTATGCCTGGGCACCAACCTGATGACCGAGATGTGGGGAACGCTCTACCGCCAGCCGGCGCGCGCCGCCCTGACGAAGCTGGAGAACCTGCTGCCGGACGAGCAACGGCAGGAGGTCGATTGGGCGCGGCGGACGCTGCTGGCAACCGGATTCCAGCGCAGCAACACGGAAGAGACGGTCTCACAGTTGGAGCTGTTGCGGCAAGCGGCGCGCGAGCGCCAGGCAGTGCGCATGACCTACTACGGCAGCAGCCAGCCGCAAGCTACCCAACGGGTGATCGAACCGTACGGGCTGGTGCACCGCTCCGGCTGGTGGTACGTCATCGGCTTCTGCCGGCTGCGCCAGGCGCTGCGCTCCTTTCGGCTGGACCGCATGGAAGCATTGCAATTGCTGCCAGAAACATTCCAACCGCCGACAAACTTCGACATCCGCGAGCACGCTGACATGTTGCTGCCACCCGCGCAGCGCTTCACCTGCCGGTTACGTTTCATCCCAGAAGGGGCACAGGTGGCGCTCAGCAACCGCAGCGCCTGGGACGACCTGACGGAGGAAGCAGACGGTTCGATCATCGTGACGCTGACCGCGCCCACGCTGGAATGGGCTGCCAGCACGGCATTGGCTTTCAGCCCAATCGTGGTGGCGCTGGAACCCGAAGAACTGCGGAGCACCGTGGCGGAATGGGCGTCGGCAATCCTGAGCTATTATCCCAAGGAGGACAAATGAATAGGACGGTCAAAATCATTCTGATCGGTGGGGCGACCCTGGTGGTCTCGATCGCAGTGGCTGTACCACTGCTGATGAAAGTGATGTCGCGCGGCGCCTACCAGCCGGGCAAACTGGCGCAAGGCGAGGGCGTGGCGGCTCCGCTAGCGCCACCGGCGCAGGGCGGCAGTGAAAATTATTGGGTAGTAGAAGACGGCATCCGGTTGTACCATTTTTCCACCGGCGAAGGGCACCCGGTGTTGGTGGTGCACGGCGGACCGGGCTTCCCGACCCGTGACCCGTGGCAAGGGCTGGACCTGCTGGCGGGGGATTACCAGGCTCACTACTATGACCAGCGCGGCTGCGGCGATTCAACCCGCCCGATCGACCGACTGGACTCAAAAAACACCTACCAGAATATGACCCAACTGGAGAACAGCCTGGGATTGGGTACCCAGATCGCCGATATCGAACGCATCCGGCGCATTTTGGGCGAGGAGAAGCTGGTGCTGGTGGGACAT
>JABLXM010000235.1 GCA_013177815.1 Anaerolineae bacterium
AGCCGCGGTTCATGATGGTCGTGACCATCTTGTCTACCGCCTCTTTTCCCTCCAGAATGGTCTCCTGCTCCAATAAGGTCACTTTCCATTTATTGTTTCCCTGAGCGATAATGGGGATAATCGCTTTGCCGGTCATATCTCCGCCGAGGATCAACGTATCGACTTCATAGAACTTGCCCCCGCTGATGAACTTCTTCCAACAAATCTCCGAGCCATGTACATCGGTGGCAAAGAAAAATCTCATGATGCTCTCCTTAAATATTAGTATACAATCATTCAGCCAAGAACAGCGCCCAGCCTGCCAGATGGTTTTTCCCGGTAGCTCATCAGCTTATCCGATCTGGATCGGTGTCACCTCACCGCGCACCATCTGCGGGAAAGCCGCCCGAATGCGGTCTTCGATTTCAGGCGGGAACAGGGCTGGGTTCGGGTTCGCCAAAATTTCAGCGGCGCGTTGTTTTGCGCGTTGATAGGCATCCAGCGCGCCACGCTTTTCCCACACCTCGCGCGGGTCGCGGTCGGCAATGCGCGGCATAAGAGCGGCTTTGCGCATCCACTTGACAGTGTGCTTATGGGTCATAAAGGTACCGCCTGGTTTAACCTCGGCGATAACATCCAAAGCCAGGTTTTCTTCACTGAATTCCATGCCGCGCTGGATACGCTTGAGCATTTGGGCGATCTCATCATCAATCACCGCTTTGGCAAAGTCAAACGCCTTCAGGGCATCCAGCAACCCGCCCATATTGAGCATATTTGCACCGCCCAACAAGGCTGCGGTGGAGGAAATGCCGGTTTCAAAGCCCGATTGGGCATCGTTGATTTTGGAGTTGCTCAAGCCGATATAACCACCACTGGGGACGCCATAGAAGCGCGCCATTTGGGCAAAAGCCATGTGCAGCATCCCGCACTCCACCCCACCCGAGGCGTACGCCCCGGTGCGCATATCGGCGATGGTTGGCAGGGTTGAATAGATCAGCGGGGTTTGCGGTTTGACCATTTGCATCAAGACCGCCGCCGCCAGAAATTCAGCGTTGCCCTGCACCAGCGTGCCACTCATCGTCATCGGAGAGGTCAGACCGCCGTTTGGGACAATGCTCGGATAAACTGGAAAACCCTTTTCGGTGAAGAAAATGGTCAATTCGGTCGAAGCCACATCCATGGTCAGGGGTGAAACGACCGGGCAGAAGTGGTGGGTGATAAAAGGTCGCTGGGCGTAGGTCTTTTCATCGCCAGCGATCAGCGCGCCTAACTGAAGCACCTTTTGGGCATCATCCAGGTCCGTTGCCGTGCTGCGCACCGGCTTCAGGCAGTTCTTCAGCGCCGGATAGAGGCGCGCCAGCGTAAAATAGCCCGGCGGCGCATCTTCGGCAAGGGTCGAAATGGAGAAGACATCGTAGCCGGGCAGTTCGTTGATCAAATAGGCAATGCGGGCGATGTCCTCCGAGGTCGAGCGCCGTTCCTCTCCGCTGAGCGGATCGATGATATTCGGAGCGGAGGACGCAGTCACAATGACCGGGCTATCATCCGGCAACACTTTATCGAATCTCTCGTCTCGCCCGCGAAAGACGAATTTGGGTGGCAACATCTGGCGAAATTCCTCCACCACCTGAGGCGGGAAGCGCACCAGATGCGTTTCTTCATCCACCTGGCAACCGTGTCGGGCAAAGATTTGACGCGCTTTTTCGTTGCGCACCAGCATTCCAACTTCAGCCAGAATTTGCAACGAAGCCTGATGGGTGCGTTCAACTTGTTCGGCGGTTAGCAATTCTGAATAGGTAAACACAATCTGCTCCAATATCAAGATTTTGACAAAGCCTCCCGTAATCATCGGATTTACGGGAGGCTTTGGATTTACGCTGAGATGCCCTTGTCGAGTTCTTTCAGATACCAGCGCAAGAAGCGATCGACGTTGTACTCCTTATAAGTCGAGAGCGGTCCAGGTATGTATGCCCGCGAGTTTACACCCAACTGGGCATTCTTACAAATATCCCAGTCTTGTTCGGCGGTCAACTGCCAGAACGGCAGGAGTTTCTCCAGTTGATAATCCTTGCCCTCTTCGGCGTTTTGATCTACCACCCAGTACATGCGTACTTTGGTAGAGTAAATGCCGTTGGGGGTCAAACGCACCGAGACGCCATGATCACAACTGGAATGATTCCAGAAGTTGGGCATGGTGCGAATGCGCAGGGTACCCACGTCTGGGTCGGGGTAATCCCCCATCAGAGGTGCCACCTGCTTGCCATCCATGCTCTCGCTGACATAGCCATCCACCAGCGGCGTGCGGTTCGCCAGATACCACAAACCGGTGTCCGGATCGGGAAACTCTGACATGCCCGTTTTGGTGTGCGTGACGGCCAATCCCAGTTTTGCCCACTTTTCCTCCGAGCGGGTGGTCACAGCATGCAATTGGACAGCGACCCTTTCGATGGTGTCGTCTTCGTTATAATGATCAAAGTTGGCTTTAATGTACTGTGGATGATTGACGTTGCAGTGATAGCACTCGCGGTTGTTTTCCCAAACCAGCTTCCAGTTCGCCGGCACTTCATAATCCAGAATCTTGGCAATCTTGGCACGGTTGAAACCTTGCGGCCGGGCGTAAGGAGCAATTGCTTCGTAAGCCGGCTCAAAATCCGGCGGATTTTCGGCAAGGCTGATAAAGATCAACCCTTCGACATCGCGCACATGCACCGGGCGCAGTCCAAGCTGCGATTTATCCAGCCCTTCCTGCATGCCGCGATAAGTGACCAGACGTCCATCGCGTCCATACGCCCATTGATGATAGGGACAGATAAAACGATGGACATGCCCTTCGGGTTCGACACACACCAGCGAGCCACGGTGGCGGCAGACATTATGAAATGCCTTCACTGCCCCATCATCGCCGCGGGCGATGATGACCGAGTCGGTGTCAATGTCGTAGAGAAAATAATCGCCTGGATTGGGAATCTGACAGGCATGCCCGGCAAACAACCAGCCCCTGCGCCAGAAAACCTCTAACTCGGCGCGATACACCAGTTCATCATGATAGAAGGG
>JABLXM010000236.1 GCA_013177815.1 Anaerolineae bacterium
CATACCGCGGCGCGCTGCTTCCTGAATGATCGGCAGGGATAACGGTACCCCACCGGAGACGAACACGGCGTCCATGCCGTTGAGCAACTCGACCGGATGACCGCCCAACCGCCAACGAATGGGCAGGTCAGTCATTTCCCGCAGGGTGGCGTTCAATTGTGATTCTGTGCGGTGATCATTCAAATGCACGTTTGCACCCTGACGCAGCATGAAACGCGTCAGCGCCAGCCCCTGACGGGCAGCTCCGATGATCAACACATTGGCGTCACGCCACGATCTCGTCTTCATGCTGATAGCAATCCAATGCCCAACATGGTGAAGAGCAGGCTCACCAGCCAGAAGCGCTGCACCACCTGGGTTTCACTCCAACCGCTCAGTTCGAAATGATGGTGCAGCGGCGCCATTTTGAACAGGCGCTTGCCCCCCGTCAACTTGAAATACACCACTTGTATCACCACGCTCATGCCTTCGCTGAGTGGGATGATGATGATTATCGGCAGCAGCAACCATTGTCCGGTCATCAGCGCGACCACGGCGAGAACCGCGCCGAGTGATAATGACCCGGTATCGCCCATGAACAATTGCGCTGGGTGCACGTTGAACCACAGGAAACCGAATATGGCGCCGACCAATGTGAAACAAAAACGTGCTATGAAGACCTGACCCTGCAATAGGGCTATCGCGCCGTAAGTGGCGAACGCAGTCGCCGAGATCAGCCCCGCCAACCCATCCAATCCATCCGTCAGGTTGACTGCGTTTGAGCAGCCAACGATGATGAATGCTGCTATCGGGATATACCAGCCGCCTAACGAGAAAGGCTCATCAACACCGAACCAATACATCTCCGGCACGTGAAGCATGTAGCGTAATGCGCTTGCGATGCCGACAGCCAGGATGACCTGGATCAGGAATTTGGTGCGTGCGCGCATCCCCAATCCGCGCCTGGCGCCGCGAATGCCTTCCCAATCGTCCAAGGCGCCCAGCGCAGCGTATGAGAGCATGGCTGCCAACGGAAGCATCACGGATTGCCCCAGCACATCACCGGTCAATCCCAGCAGCGTCACCGCATTCAGTAGGACCGTCAGCAAAGTCACCGGCACGATGATCATCACGCCGCCCATGGTCGGCGTTCCGAGTTTTGCAATGTGGCTGCCTGGTCCTTCCACGCGGATCAATTTGCCGATCTTGAAGTGTTTCAGGATGCGCAGCAGTGGTCCACCCCAGATGACGGTCATCATGAAGCACAGCATCGTCAACGCCATGACCAGGGATGTCTCTTTCATTCTGTAACCTCCAACGAAGCCACCACCTGATCCAACCGCATGCCGTGCGAAGCTTTGACCAACACCACGTCGTCTTCATGTAAGCGGGTTGCCAGATCTGCAGTTACCGCGTCGGCATTCGCAAAATGGTGGATGTGATCGGCGCTCATGCCGCCTGCCAGGGCGGCGGATGCCATCGTTTGCGCGCGCTCGCCAACCAGCAACAACTCGTCGCATACCTGGGCGGCTCGCATGCCGACCATCTCATGTCCGCTCGTCTCGTAAGGTCCCAGTTCCAACATGTCACCCAACACTGCAATGCGGTGACCCGGCATTTCTGCCAGCAGACCGAGTGCAGCCATCATTGATTCTGGTGAGGCGTTGTAAGTATCATCCAGGATGAGCGCGCCGCTTTTCGAATGCACTGCGGAGAGCCTGAATGAAGTTTGCGCATGCATCAAGGCGTGAATGATCTCCTGCCAACTCATGCCCTCCACCAGCCCAACTGCCACTGCCCGCAGCGCCGTGTGCACCGAATGCCTGCCGATCAAAGGCGCGCGCATGGTCATGGTCTGTCCGTGATAGTGCGCCCGGAAGCGGATGCCTTCCAACCCCAGGCTTTCGATATCATCCGCCCATAGTTCGGCTTCCGGGTCGAGTCCGTAATATAAGACCCGGGCATTGGTGAGTTTCGCCATTGGACGGATCCATGCATCGTCATAATTCAAGATGGCGCTCCCTTCCGGCGCATCCGGCAGGGCTGCCACCAGTTCGGACTTGCCGTGCGCGATGGCTTCTTGTGAGCCTGCGCGTTCGGCATGCACCGTACCGATGTTGGTCAGCACACCAACTTGGGGCAGGGCGAGGTCGCATAGGAAGGCGATCTCGCCTGGGACATAAAAGCCCATTTCCAACACCGCATGTTCGTATCCTTCACCCAACCGCAACAGCGATAGCGGCAAGCCAATCTCGTTGTTCAAGTTGCCAGGGCTTTTCAGGACGCGGAATCGATGCGACAGGACGTCATTGATCAATTCCTTGCTGGTCGATTTGCCAACGCTGCCGGTGATCCCAATCACCCGAACGGTCAATTTGCGGCGCCAGAATCGCGCCACCTGCTGCATCCCAGTCAGACTATCCGGCACCAGCAGGCAGAACGGCGGTTGCGGCAGGGGGACGCCCGCCTGCCAGGTGCTCATGTCGATGACCGGGCGGTCTGTTGGTGCGTGCCGTTGGATGATGGCAAGGCCGGCGCCGCGCTCGAACGCCTGCTGGAGGTAATCGTGCCCATCGGCGCGTTCACCGGGCAGCGCCACGAACATCGCGCCCGGGATAACCAGGCGTGAATCGATGGCTGCCTCGACGACCGGCATCTCTGCTTCATCCGGTCGGACGCCGCTCAGGGCTTCGATCACATCCGCAAACGTCAGCATACCAGCCTCAATTGTTCACCATCTTCAACCGCACTTCGTCTGGCGGGATATTGAGATAGATCACCAGTTTCTCTACCACTTGCGCAAAAACCGGAGCCGCCACGACGGAACCCCAGGGCGAGCTTTCTGGTTTCTCCAGCGTGATGTAAACCAGGAACTTGGGATCGTCCACCGGACCCCAACCCACAAAGGAAGCGTTCGTCAGCCACTCGGTATAACCGTACTCGCCGGCGATCTGTGCGGTGCCGGTTTTACCGGCGATGCGGTAGCCTTCCACCAATGAGTTCGAAGCTTCCTGCTCCAGC
>JABLXM010000237.1 GCA_013177815.1 Anaerolineae bacterium
CAGGGGTGTTGGTTTGGGTCTTGCCATTGCCCGCCAGATCGTCCTCTCGCATCACGGCAGGCTCTGGGCGGAAAGCCAGCTTGGGCAGGGTAGCCGTTTCTATGTCCGTCTGCCCATCCGCCAAAAGGATGTGATTACCAAAGAGCTAAAGGAGCGCAACTAATATGCCGCGCGTCTCTGTTGTCGTGCCGTGTTATAACGAGGAACGCACCATCGCGCACCTGCTGACAGCCTTGTGCGAGCAAACCTACCCCCGTGGCGAGGTCGAGGTCGTCATCGCCGATGGGTTGTCCACCGACCGTACCCGCGAGGTCATTGCCGCTTTCGCAAGCCAGCATCCCGATATGCAAATTCATGTCGTCGATAACCCGGCGCGCAACATCCCCACTGCCTTGAACATCGCCATCGCCAACGCCACCGGCTCTATCATCTTGCGCCTCGATGCGCACGCCATCCCCGCCGGTGATTATATCGAGCAGTGCGTTGGTGCGCTCGATGCCGGGCTGGGCGAAAACGTCGGTGGCGTCTGGCGCATCCATCCCTATTCCGATTCCCTCATCGCCCGCTCGATCGCTCTGGCTGCCGCTCACCCTTTTGGCGTGGGCGATGCCCGCTACCGCTATTCGTCCAAAGCCGGTCTGGTCGATACCGTCCCGTTTGGCTGCTTCTTGCGTGAGACGGTCGAAGCCATAGGCGGTTATGACGAAAGCCTCCTGACCAACGAAGATTACGAGTTGAATGCCCGCATCCGGCTGAACGGCGGGCGAATTTACTTCACCCCGCACATCAGCGCCATCTATTTTTCGCGTGCAACTTTGCCCGAACTTGCCAGGCAGTACTGGCGTTACGGTTATTGGAAATTCCGCATGTTGAAGCGCTATCCGCGCACGCTTCGGGCGCGCCAGGCGCTTCCGCCCGTCTTCGTAGGGGGCATGATCAGCCTCTTGTTGCTGGGGCTGTTTTGGCGCCCTGCCGCATTGGTTTTTTTGTCGCTTTTCGCGGTATACTTCCTCACGCTGCTGGCTGTGTCGATTGTGCCCGCGGCGCGCGCAGGAAATATCATGATGGCATTTGGCATTCCTCTTGCAATGATGACGATGCACTTTTGTTGGGGCGCTGGTTTTCTCTATTCTGCCCTCACGAATATATTCCGGGATCGATAAATCCGAATGCAACCCAATCAAGTATCACAATCCGGTTTATGGCGCCTGAACTCCAGCGATCGCAGGTTCATACTGTTCATCGGTGATGGGCTGGTTGCCATACTTTCGTTGCTGATAGCGCTTTATTTTTGGGGGCAGCGTGACTGGTTGGATGTTTCACCTTCCTTCCTCACCGAGCGCATTGCCCCCTGGTTCTACTTTCTGCCGGCTGTTTGGATGTTGCTGATCGTCGAACTCTATGATACCCGCCGCGCCAGCAGTCAAAAGGAGACCATTCGTGGCATTTCGCTGGCAGCCGGGTTGAGCCTGGCGAGCTATCTCTTGGTCTTCTTCATCTCTGAACCCAATTCCCTCCCTCGCCGGGGCGTCGCCATATTCATCGTCGCTGCCACCATCAGCACCTTGCTCTGGCGCCTGTTGTATATCCGCATCTTTACCGCCCCAGAATCGATGCGCCGTGTATTGATCATTGGGGCGGGCAGGGCGGGCACTACCCTGGTGAAGACCCTGCGGGAGATATGGCCTCCCCCCTTCTATTTGGTTGGTTATATCGATGATGATTCGAAAAAGGTCGGCAAGGAGATTGAGGGTTATCCGGTGCTGGGTGGATCGCAACAACTGTTCGATGTCATTCAAGAACACCGCGTTACCGACCTGATCGTGGCGATTTCTGGTGAACTCGCGCCGGACCTCTTCCGTGGGTTGTTATCCGCCGAAGAACGCGGACTGGATCTTCGCACCATGCCGTCCGTCTATGAGGATCTTCTCGGTCGCGTTCCCATCTTCCTGCTCCAGTCGGATTGGGTCATTCGTTCGTTCGCCGATTTCACGACCACGGGCGGTTTCTATGAACTGATGAAACGGTTGATCGATCTGCTGGTGGGCATAGTCGGTTCCTTTTTGCTGGCGTTGATGTTTCCGTTTGTCGCGTTGTGCATCCTGCTTGAAAGTGGTTTCCCCATCATCTATTCACAAGTGCGTATCGGGAAGAATGGGCATCTTTTTAAGATATATAAGTTCCGCACCATGCGCAAAGATGCCGAGATCGACGGTCAGGCGCGCCTAGCCACGGAAAATGATGACCGTGTCACCCGTTTTGGTCGCTTCTTGCGCAAGAGCCACCTGGATGAATTCCCGCAGTTCATCAATGTGCTCACTGGCGAACTTTCGATGGTTGGTCCGCGTGCCGAACGCCCGGAACTGGTCGAACAAATGCAGGAAAGCATTCCCTTCTATCGAGCCAGGCTGATGGTAAAGCCCGGCTTGACCGGTTGGGCGCAGGTGAATTTTGGCTATGCTGCCACAATGGAGGATACTGCCATCAAGTTGGAATACGATCTCTACTACATCAAACACCGCAATATCATGTTGGATATCATGATCATTCTGCGCACCATCAGTCAGGTCATCGGCTTGCGGGGTCAATAGGTCATGCGCAATAAACCCCATATCCGTAATCGCTACGTCCTGTTGGGGGACCTCTTCCTCATCCCGGTTGCGGTTTTCGCCAGCTATATCCTCCGGCTGGAACCTGGACCAGCCTTGCGCCTCTATCTGCCGTCTGCCATCTGGATGGTCGCCCTGGCGTTGCTGATCAAACCCTTCGTATATGCTTTCTTTGGTCTTTACCGCCGCCTGTGGTTGTATGCTTCGGTGCAGGAGCTAAAGCTGATCACCACCGCTGTCACCGCAGCCTCGCTCTTGTTAGCCATTCCGCTCGTCAGTCTCTTTGCCCTGGGTGTTTTCACCGGCTTTCCCCGTTCGGTCTTGGTCATCGATTGGTTGTTGTCCATCCTCCTCGGCGGCGGTTTGCGTTTTGCCATCCGCCTGTT
>JABLXM010000024.1 GCA_013177815.1 Anaerolineae bacterium
CGCCGGTTCCTATCCCGGCAGTGACATCGTCCTGGAACAGGAGTTGGACCCGGGCGTCAATTACAGGCGCTATTACGCTTCTTACTTGTCCGAAGGTCTCAAGATCTATGGCTTGCTGACCATCCCCAACGGCGAAGTGCCGGCGGAGGGCTTTCCTGCCATCGTCTTCAACCACGGCTACATTCCCCCGGCTGTCTACCGCACCACCGAACGCTATGTCGCTTATGTCGATGGTCTGGCGCGTAGCGGCTATATCGTCTTCCGCATCGATTACCGCGGGCACGACCGCTCGGAGGGCATCGCCACGGGTGCTTATGGCAGCCCCGGTTACACGGTGGACGTGCTCAATGCCGTGGCGTCGTTGCAGCGTTTTCCGCAAGTCGACCCGCAGCGCATTGGCATGTGGGGGCATTCCATGGGTGGGTTCCTGACCCTGCGCGCCATGGTCATCTCGCCGCATATCAAAGCCGGCGTCATCTGGGCGGGCGTGGTGGCGTCCTATCCCGATATGATCTACAACTGGCGCCGCATTTCCGGCGCCCCAACCCCCACGCCATCCGGTGGACGCCGCTGGCGCATGGATTGGCTTGATGTTTATGGAACCCCTGAGGAAAACCCGGACTTCTGGGCTTCGATCTCCGCCAATTCCTACCTGGCAGATCTCTCCGGTGCGGTGCAGTTTCACCACGGCACTGCTGATACCGAAGTGCCGGTCGATTTTTCGTTGGATGCCAACCGGCAGGTGCTGGCGGCAGGCGGCGTGGGCGAGGTCTTCGTCTATGAGGGCGATAACCATAACCTCAGCGGTTACTTCACCACCGCCATGAATCGCACCCTCGCGTTTTACGATAGATACCTTAAATGAATGATGCGGATAAGGAGAATCGATGACCGAGAAGAACAAGGTGGATTTCACCGCAGTGTTCCAGCGACTCAAGCGCATTTATGCCGGCTACTGCCGCGGTTCGTTGAAAGCCGGCGCCGATGACGCCGCCAACTATACCCTCACCAGCCCGCCTGTTCCGCAAAACAGGGGCAATGAAGTCTGGTTTGGCGGTGTGCAGGTCAAGAAGAATTACGTCTCCTGCTACCTGATGCCGGTCTACGTCTACCCGGAGTTGTTGGAGGGTCTGTCACCTGCGCTGAAGAAGCACATGCAGGGCAAGTCTTGCTTCAACTTCACCCGGGTGGACGAGGAACTGCTGGCTGAGTTCGAACAGTTGAGCCAACGCAGCTACCGGCGCTTCCTGGAAGGCGGTTGGATCAACTGATTCCTCCCAGCATAAGGGATAAGTACTGTTCAGGCGGCGCAGGCTGACATTCATGAAGCCATGCGCTCTATGTTTCGCTGCACCACATCCGCGATCGTCAGGTTGTGCCGCATCCCCAACTGGCTGTTGATCATCTCGATCTGCTTGCGGGGTGAGTAGAACACCTCGCTCCAGCCGTAGCCGGCGCAGGCAGTTTCGGCGATGGCGTTGCCCTCGGCATCCTGCCCCCACCAGGCGCGGTATTGCGCTTCCAGGTCTGGGCGGATGTGCATTTCGGGGATGTTGAAATGAGCGGAATAGTAGAAATCCGGCGGCAGGGCGTTCAGCAGCGTCTCGAAGGAATGCACCCGCACCGGGATATCGCTGGTGGCTTCGGAACGCGCAATGCGGCACAATCCCCGCACCGTCGCCAGCGGAGCGATCACTTCGACCCGCTGCAACCGCTCGAAGCGCTCTTTCACCCGTGTGATCACCTCCGCCATCACCAGCCCGCTGGCGATGCCATCCGCCAGGAACGCCACCTGGATGTTCTCGTGCTGTTGGGTGTCCAGGTCCTTGTCCTTGAAGATGGTCATCTCCACCTTGCGGCTGTAGACCGGCACCGAACTGTCGAAAACGTGGTGGGCATCCAGGATGACTTCGTCGGTGTAGTAATGGTAGTTGTCGAACAGCGCTTCGGTGACTTCGTATTTCAGCCCTTCACGCGCGATCGGGAACACCGCCAGGTGGTGTTGCTGGTAACCGTGCACCATCTCTCGCAGCGGCGGTGCGCCCAGCACGTCGTGGATCGCTCGCCGGATCAGGTTGGAGCGGTCGGACCCCAGGCAAAGCTGCCCCGGCAGCCGCAGGTTGTTCATCCCGCTGATCAAATCGGGTGCTAAACCGATGATATCGAACAGGAAGCGCTCCGGCTTGCGTTCGTGCAGGTAGATGAATTGCGCAGTCGCCGGCGTATGGTACAGCACGATCTCCAACTTGGATTGCGGGTCGATGAACAACCGTCCAGACCTGTAAAAACCGCTTCCCTGATGATCCTGGCGGAAGGGAAGCGGTTCGTCCAGTTCGAGGCTGGCAGTCACCGTCTGGTTGTCTTCTTCGAAAGAGAAGCGGTGTTTATAGGGCGGCATGTGCGCTCCTGGTCAAGGGATGTGTCATAGCGATAATCTTACCAGTATTGGCTTGAAAGTGCACCTTAAAATATCCACGTTTTTCTTGGAAGGAATTTCCATGCTGACATACCGAATAGTTGACCCGGCGTCTTTGGGTGGCGGCGTCTTGCACCCTCAAATGGCTGCTGACCTGAAGCAAGCACAAGACAATCCACAACCAAAATTGTGGCAGGTCCCCATCGATCAGGTGCGCGCCCAGGCGCGCCTGGAAGCCGCAGTCATGAATCGCGCCGATGTGACCACCAAGCGCGCTGTCACGCGGGATATGGCGTTGACCACGCCGGCAGCCGCCCTGCCAGCCAGGCTCTATTCGCCGCCCGGTGCCGCTCCACACCCGCTGTGGTTGTTCTTTCATGGCGGCGGGTTCGTTTTGGGCAGTTTCGATGATTACGCCATGCCCTACCACCGTATTTGCCTGCAAACGCCCTGCGCTATCCTCTCGGTCGATTACCGCCTGGCGCCTGAGCATCGCTTCCCGACCGCGGTGGAGGATTGCATCGCCGCTTACACCTGGGTGCTGGAGAACGCGTCTGTGCTGGGGATCGACCCAAGCCGGGTGGCGGTTGGCGGTGATAGCGCCGGCGGCAACCTGACGGCTGCCCTATGCCTGGCGGCGCGCGAGCGTGGCTTGCCTCAGCCCGCCTTGCAGGTGCTGATCTACCCCACCGTCGATCTTTCCGGCACCCGTTGGGAGTCGTATGACCTGTACAGCGATTATGGCTTGAGCATAGCCGATATGCTGTGGTTCCGCGATCAGCCGACCCAACTTCGCGAGCGCAGCGAAGCGATCTCCATCCACCACCTTTCGAGGTCGCCTCGTCGGGCTTTGCCCTCCTCGCGAAGTGAACCTGCAACTTCGCGCGCATCAGCCCTCCCAACTTCGCGAGCGCAGCGAAGCGATCTCCATCCACCACCTTTCGAGGTCGCCTCATCGGACTTTGCCCTCCTCGCGAAGTGAACCTGCCAACTTCGCGAGCGCAGCGAAGCGATCTCCATCCATCACCTTTCAAGATCGCGTCGTCGGGCTTCGCCCTCCTCGCGAAGTGAACCTGCAACTTCGCGCGCATCAGCCCTCCCAACTTCGCGAGCGCAGCGAAGCGACCTCCATCCACCACCTTTCGAGGTCGCCTCGTCGGGCTTGCCCTCCTCGCGAAGTGAACCTGCAACTTCGCGCGCATCAGCCCTCCCAACTTCGCGCGCATCAGCCCTCCCAACTTCGCGAGCGCAGCGAAGCGATCTCCATCCACCACCTTTCGAGGTCGCCTCGTCGGGCTTGCCCTCCTCGCGAAGTGAACCTGCAACTTCGCGCGCAT
>JABLXM010000238.1 GCA_013177815.1 Anaerolineae bacterium
GCGAAAGCCGCAGATGTTCCCCCGGTTGAGGCGCAGGCGGAAGAAGAACCTGTTTAAAGATGAAGCGTAAGAATCTCTACCGATTGCTGACCTTCCTCTTTCGTCACATCACGATCACTGAACACACCGGCACTGAGAACGTCCCGACCACGGGTGGGCTGATCGTTGCTACCAACCATCTCAGTCGCATGGATATTCCCTTGCTGTTCCTCAACCCGGTGCGCCCGGATATCACCGCCCTGGTGACCGATAAGTACATGAAATATCCCCTCATCAAGTGGTTCGTGGTCTCGGCGAAGGGCATTTGGATCGACCGCACCAAGGCGGATTTCACCGCTTTCCGCATCGGCATTGAGGCGCTGCGCAATGGGCAGAGCATTGGCATCTCGCCGGAAGGCACCCGCAGTCACACCGGCGGGTTGATCGAGGGCAAGTCCGGCATCGTGCTGCTGGCGGAGAAAGCCCAGGTGCCGATCGTGCCGGTGGGGTTGACCGGCACCGATACGGCGATGCGCGACCTCAAATCCTTCCGCAAACCCCGCCTCAAAGCCACCTATGGACCGTTGTTCTCATTGCCGCCGGTCAGCCGCGATGACCGCGAGCGTGATCTGCAACGCATGACCGATGAGGTCATGTGCCGCATTGCCGCCGTGCTGCCGCCTTCCTATCGCGGCGTCTACGCCGACCACCCACGCCTGAAGGAGTTGCTGGAGGAGTGCGCCGGAGTTCCCTGATCGTCCGATTCAATAGCGACTCGCCGAATTTATCAGGTTGACACACCAGAGAGAACGCAGAGAAGAAATTCCTTCCCCGCGTTCTCTCTGGTCTCTTTGTGAGATTTTTCTATACCATCCTACAACGATGAAACCACACGGGGGGTTATCCCTCGCCCAGCACGTCACCCAGGAAGGTCAACATGATCGTCAGCAGGTCGGGCGAAACTGCCGGGTTTGCCAGGTAGATGCCGTGCTCACCGTTGGGAACGATCTCGGTCAGGTAGCCTTCCCCCTCGAAGGATAGGCAGCCATCCTCCTGGGTCGCTTCCTTTTCCGGTGCGACGCAGGTGATCTGTTGCGTGCCGCCCTGCAGCAGCATCTTGGCGAAGGCAGGATATTCCAACTCCAGGTAGGAGCCTGGTGAGACCGGCATCACACCCAGGCAGGGTTGTTCCAGCGCTCCCATGTTGGGCGCCAGCCCGCAGCCATCCACCGCACCGTCCGCACCGATGCTGGTGCCGATGGTGATGATCTTCGCCGGGTCGATGCCCGGTTGTGCGACGGCGGTTTGCACCGCGGCAACTGCATCCAGTTGCCAACCTGCCATGTCGATATCAGTGCACCCTCTGCTCGTATCGCAGCCGCGGAAAGTGAAGTAGAACACCGCCAGCGGCATATCGGCGGGCATGGCGGGGAACCACGCTGGGTCGCGGAAGCTCTCGTTTTTGGGGTTGTTGTAGGCTTCCTTCAGCCGACCGCGGTTCTGCAGCCAATCGGCGATGACTTCCCATTCATACGGACCGTTCATGTTGATTTGGTGCATCAGCACCACCACCGGGGCATCCGCCACCGCCGCCGGCAGGAAGGTGCCGCTCAATTCCTGCCCGTCGCTCGCCTGGAAGCTGACCGTCACGGGGTCGGCAGGATAGGCGGGGGGCTGTTCGACGGTGGGTTCTGGCAGCGGCTCGGTGGCGGTTGGTTCGGGCAGAGGCGGTTGGGTTTGGGTGGGCGGCGGCTCGCTTGGCGCGGCGCTGGGCGTGGCTACGGGCGCGCAGGCTGCCAGCAGCAGGGCAGCCAGGATCATCAGGACCAGGGTCGATCGTACCAGTTTCATCTCATCCTCCGGATTCATTCGAACGTTTTCAGGATGATTATAGAGGATTCGTATTCTCCAGGACGGTGCCTGTTAAATTTGCAAAGTGGATCGCCCTGAATGCGTTGCCGGGGTCAGGTTGAGGTCAGGGGGAGAGGCTGTGGGGAACGCGTTCCTCAGCGTCGGGTGAGAGTGCGGAAGTACAACGCCATGCCGATGCCAATCAGTATCAGGATGCCACCCAGGATGGCGAGCAGTGGTGAACGACCGCCGCTCGATCCGCCCGGTTCATCGGTGGGCAGTGCGCTGGAACTTTCCTGGGCGCCAAAATCGAGCACGGAGGTGTCGCCTGCCAGCAGTTGCAGCGGGTAGTTCAGGCTGGTGGTGGGGTTATAGCCATCCGGGATACCGACGCTGATGTTGTAATCGCCCTCGGGTAGATCCTCGAAACATTTGGGCAGGTATTCCTCTTCATCGGCGTCGTATTCCTGAATGGTCTCGCCGAACAGGCTGTTGCCGCTGCGGTCGGTGACGCTGATGGCGCCGCCAGCGATGGGCAGTTCGCCATCCTCAAGCAGCGCGTTGCCGTTGATATCGTTGAACAGCATGATGCAGATGGCGCCAAAACCGGGTTCGGGCGTCGGGCTTGGCACGTTGAGCGTGGCAGTGGGCGAGGGACCGGCGGTTGGCGTGGGCTCCTGGTAGAGCCCGAGCAGCAGTTGCTGCCCATCCAACAGCGTGCAGTCTTCATCCAGGTCGTTCAGTTGGATCAGAGTGTTGATATCCACACCGGTCAGCAGCGAGATGCTCAGGCAGTTATCGCCTGCCTGAACGGTATAGATGATTCGTCCGTCCGGCTGGGCAGTGGGGGTTTCGTAAGCCACTTGTTGCGGCTGGCTGGCTTGTGCCGGTATGGCTAACCACGCCATCACAGCGGCAAGCACCACCAGTGATATCAGGGTCAGGCTGCGTGACTTCATATCGCGATTATATCACGCCGGATGCCACCTGGAGCGCGGCGCGCAAACCGCAGCCATCCGTGGCTATTGATATCGGGGGCGTTTGCGGCTACAATGACGCCAGATGCACCTCTGCCGGTCGTGTTTGCCAGGGGAGACCCAGCCGGCATCGGGTGTGCGGATTGCTCTATGA
>JABLXM010000239.1 GCA_013177815.1 Anaerolineae bacterium
GCTGTCCCAAAAGTCAGATTCGTCATGCTGAGCGAAGCGCGAAGTCCCCGCAGGGGGAAGCATCTCCCCCATTAATGAAAAACTCCTCCCCGCGCCATGATAAATTAATCACTTTTGGGACACCCACTGTGTTTAACGGGTAAGCAGCCCTGGCTTATGCCTCTGGCAGCACTTCGAAACTGGTGCTGATCTCAGCCACGCCGCGCACGGTGGCAGAGACCGAGCAATACTTTTCCTCGGAGAGTTCGATGGCTTGCTGCACGGCTTTGTCCGTCAGTCCTTTGCCAGCCAGTTTGTAGTGCAGGTTGATCTTCCGGAACGTCCAGGGCGGGTCGGCATCCTGCTCGCCGCTGGCGCTGATTTCCAGGCTGGTGAGCGGCTGGCGCTTCTTCTCCAAGATCTCCACCACGTCCACCGCGGTGCAGGCAGCCAGTGCAACCAGCAACAATTCCGAGGGTTTCATCCCAACACCGTCGCCGGGGGTGGAGAGCACCACCGAGTGGTTGGTGGAGTCGATGCCGACGAATTGTTTGCTGCCGATCCAGCGAACGGTTGCATTAGCCATTAGTCACCTCATTTGGTACATAGATTATGTATGCGTTGCCCGGTCCAGCACGGCGATGAAATCATCCAGCAGCGCCTGCCGTTCACCGGGGTCTTTTTCTTCGAGCGTTGCCACACAAGCGGCGTATTGGTGCAGGAAATCCATGGTGGCGCCGTGCAGCGCCGAGCGCGCCGCACTGAGTTGTTGCAAAATCTCGGAACAGTCGCGTTCATCGTTCACCATCGTTTGAATGCCGCGCAACTGACCTTCCACCCGCCGCAGGCGGTTGTTCATTGTTTGTTTGATAATCGGATCGTTGATCTTCATTTAATACACCGACACGCGGTTGGGATCATCCCGCTCAGGTAAAGCGCCCGCTGCCGCAGGATGAACTGCTGGCAGAAATGCTGCCGGTGCTTGCAGGGGCGTTGGTGGCGAACAGGCTCAATTTTTTGTGCGTATCCTGGCTTTGGCAGTGGGGGCATTGGGGTGATTGTCCGGAATCACCGAAGCGCACCAGTTTCTCGAACTGCTGATGGCAGGATTGGCAAGTGTATTCATAAATGGGCATCGCTCGTAGCATCCTCGATGATATATGATCAATATACTATACTGGAGTATAGCATAATTTGATCAAGTGTCAAGCCAGCCCGGCATATATAAATGTTTTATAAGAACGCTCCCCAACGGGTGCTCACTTCTTGACGCGCGGGGAAGCGGCATGGTATCATTATTGCGTTGAAATTAGCACTCTCGGTATGAGAGTGCTAATTCTGGAGCAATGATGGAATACTTGACCGACCGCCAAAAAGTCATCCTGATGCTGGTCATCCACGACTACGTGCGCAACGCCGTGCCGGTCGGTTCTGACCACTTGGTGCGGCATTACCATCTGGATTTCAGCCCCGCCACAGTGCGCAATGAGATGGCTGCCCTGACCGATATGGGTTACCTGCGCCAGCCGCACACATCGGCAGGTCGGGTGCCTTCAGAGGAAGGTTACCGTTATTTCGTGGGGCGCTTGCAGGAGGATGTCGATCTGCCGGATTCGACCCGGCAAACCATCAGCCACCAGTTCTATCAGACCCGCCATGACATAGATCAATGGGGACGATTGGCGGCGTCCGTCCTGGCGCACCAGTCCAAGGCGGCTTCCCTGGTCACTGCGCCGCTCTCTGAGACGGTACGCTTCAAACACCTGGAACTAATCGCCACCCACGGGCGCCAGGTCTTGATGGTGTTGGTTCTGGGCGGCGGCGATGTGCATCAGCGGGTCTTTGCGCTGGGCGAGCCGGTCAACCAGGAGCAGCTTTCCAACGTTGCCAACCGTCTGACCAAGATGCTGTCTGCGAATGATCTGGACGGCGTGCGGCGGTTGGCTGGGGCGCAACCTGCCGGGCTTGAACAGGATGTGCTGGGCTGGGTGATCGCTATCATGGAACGATCTTCCACTCCGGGTTTTGGCGCCTTCTATTCTGACGGACTTTCCAACGTCCTGGCAGAACCGGAATTCGCCTCGCCGGAGGAGACCCGCCGCGCCCTGCGCGTGCTGGAAGAGCGCTCGCTGCTCGAAGAGTTGATGACGCATACCTTCGCCAACCACCCCAACGGCGTGCAAGTGCTGATTGGTGGTGAGGGCAACTGGGAGGAGTTGAAGCCCTTCTCGGTCGTGCTTTCCCAATACGGTGCGCCAGGGTTGGCGACCGGGATGTTGGGTGTGTTGGGTCCCATGCGCATGGCTTACGGGCGCACCATCTCTGCGGTGCGGTTTTTATCGGCATTATTGAGTGATATGTTATCCGAAACGCTTGGCGATGACGCGATGAGGTAAAGATATGACAGAAGAAGAAAAACGAAAAAAGAAAAATAAAAGCGAAGAAGAACAAGGAGATTCTGCCGGCGCACCCGGAGACGGCGTGCAGGGGGGTGACCCACAAGGGGCTGCGCCGGAAGAAGAAAAGACAATGATGGTGGCGCTCTCGATGGAAGAGTACGATACCCTCCAGAAGGAACTGGAGCAGGCTCGCAAGGATGCCAGCGATAATTTCGAAGGCTGGCAGCGCGAGCGCGCCGACCTGGCGAATTACCGCCGCCTGGTGGAGCGGGACCAAACCAACCTGACGCAGAATATCCAGGGGGAGATCATCAAGAAGTTCCTTCCCGTCCAGGATGACCTGGAGCGTGCGCTCAAGGTGTGCCCGCCGCACGGCGAGGGCAAGGATTGGGCAGAGGGTGTGGCGCTCATCCTGCGCAAGATGAGCGGCATCCTGGAAGCGTATGGCGTCGAGCGCATCCCGGCGGATGGCGATTTCGATCACAACTTGCATG
>JABLXM010000240.1 GCA_013177815.1 Anaerolineae bacterium
GAAGCAAGACCTGCAACGGTTGATCCCTGAACAGCATTTCACCCAACCACCTCCCAGGTTTACGGAAGCCTCCCTGGTTCAGATCCTGGAGGAATACGGTATCGGGCGCCCATCCACCTATGCCCCTATCCTCTCGATCATCACCAATCGAGGTTATGTTGAGCGTGATGGTAAACGGCTGATCCCCACCGATACCGGTATGCTGGTGAACGACCTCTTGATGGATTATTTCGTTGATATTTTGGATTACGGCTTTACCTCCAACATGGAAAAGGACCTTGATGAGATCGCCAATGGTGAGTTGGAATGGACTAAGGTGATCGGCGACTTCTACAAAACCTTCGAGCCAGACCTCAAAAAAGCGCAGGCAGAAATGCCGGAGACCAAAGCAGAGTTGGAGAAGGTCGGCAAACCGTGCCCGGAGTGCGGTAGCGACCTGGTGATCCGCTGGGGTCGCTATGGGAAATTCGTCAGTTGCAGCAACTTCCCTGCCTGTCGGCACACCGAAGCGTTTTTGGAAAAGATCGGTGTCCAATGCCCTGAAGATCAGGGCGATATCGTCTTGCGCAAGACCCGCAAGAACCGGATATTTTACGGTTGTGCCAATTACCCGGAGTGCACATTTACCTCATGGAAGCGCCCCGTTG
Organism: Anaerolineae bacterium; assembly: GCA_013177815.1. Lineage (GTDB taxonomy): Bacteria > Chloroflexota > Anaerolineae > Anaerolineales > Anaerolineaceae > JABLXM01. The sequence continues at coordinate 648 of JABLXM010000240.1, forward strand.
CCGCGCCCTGCCCGAAATGCGGTGGCTTGTTGGTGATTGCGAACAAGCGCGAAGTTCAGTGTATGAAATGCGAAGAAATGTTCTTGGTAGAATCAATCCCGGAACTGGAATCTGAAGGTGCCTGATCGGAGAACGCTCAACAAAATTGGCGGTTGCTATTTGAAAAAATCTGTTCTAAAATAGATATATTGGATTTTGTTTGTCACGGAAGTCGTCTGGTCATCTATCTTGCCTCAATCAGGAGTGTGTTCGATGGATAAACTCCAAACTTACTTGAAAAATCCGTGGGTGTTGATCGCCATCGGCTTTGTCATCGGTTTGATCATCGGTTTGCCGGTGCTGGGGTGGGGGCTGGCTCCTGTGCAGTGGACGGATGCCGGCATCGATCATCTGCGTAGTGATTTGAAAGAAGATTACCTGCGCATGACCATCGAATCCTTCAGCCTTAATGAGGATGCAGCGTTGGCAATGCAGCGCTGGGAAGCGCTGGGCGAAGACGGCCCCATACTGTTGGAGAAAGTCTCCACAGATCCGGCACTGGAACCGGTTGATGTTGCCATGTTCAGTGGCTTGGTCCTTGGTGGCGTCACGTTGCCTACCGGTGTGCCAGGCGAGGTGGCTACCCTGGAACCAGGTGAAGTATTACCATTGGCGACTGATGTCCCGGATTCCGGAGGACTGTTACCGACCGCCGCGCCGGGAGACGAAGGTGGCTTTAATCCGGTCACCCTTCTGGGTATCCTCTGTCTTCTAACGCTCATCGTTGGCGCTGCGCTGGCGTTTGTATTGATGCGGCGTCGAAAATCCGGTGGGAAACCATTCTCGTTTGGTCAGGTGGGCAAACCTGCCGTGGAAGAAGAAGAATATTATGGGGATGATCAGGATACCCCCATGGGACAGTTCATGTCGCTCTACAACCTTGGCGATGATTCATACGATGATTCATTCAGCATTGATTCATCCAACGGGGAATTTTTGGGCGAGTGCGGCGTTGGCATTTCGGAGATGATTGGTGTCGGCGATCCCAAAAAGGTGACAGCCTTCGAGATTTGGCTGTTCGATAAGAACGATATCCAGACGGTCACGAAAGTCCTCATGAGCGATCATGCCTATCATGACCCTGCCATTACCCAACGGCTGGCATCGAAGGGAGAGCCTGTTCTCCTTGAGAAAGAAAAACGCATCCTGCTTGAAACTGCCACGCTGCAATTGGAAGCGCACATCGTCGATATGGCGTACGCACAAGGCGCGCTTCCGACCGGCAGTTACTTCGACAGGCTTTCGATTGAACTGGTGGTCTGGTCGAAAGGCTAGATTACTTAAAATAAGAACCTCCCCATCGAGCAAGATATTGTCCTGGCATCGGCGGGGAGGTATATTTTTAACGCTTCACTCGATTTTGATGATTTTTATGTTCAATGTGCCGGATGGAGTTGTTACTGCCACCACATCACCGACTTTGCGTCCCATTAGGGCTTTCCCGATTGGGGATTCATGCGAGATTCGTCCATTGACCGGATCCGCCTCCTTGGGTCCAACTAGGTAGTAGACCTCGCTAGGCTCGCCATCTTCCTGTATTGTGATGGTATCGCCAATCCCAACCTTGCTCAGGTCCTTTTCCATCTCCTCGATGATGACAGCGTTCGCAAGGATGTATTCCAACTCCTGGATACGACCTTCAAGGAATCCCTGGTCTTCTTTGGCTTTATGATAGTCTGCATTTTCAGAAAGGTCGCCCATGGAAATGGCAGCCCGCAAGCGAATGGATATTTCCTCCCGGGCGCGACCAGTCAAATCTGCCAGTTCCGTTCGTAATCGGTCGATACCTTCCTTGGTTAAATATTGAGGGTCTTTATTCATACTTAAGTCCTTGGGTACGGGATATTTAGGGCAGTGTTGCCGGGTCGAACAGTTTCTGGTGTTCATCCGTGGCAAATCGATCGGTCATGCCGGCGATATAATCGCAGATGGTCCTCTCTAATCCGCGCGTGGGAATAAGTTGTTGGATATGGATCGGCAGGATGGATGGTTCAGCCTGATAAGCAGTGAATAGATTGGTCAGGATGCGCTCTGCTTTCACCTGCATCCGCACCACACGGTAATGTCTGTACAGGTTCGCGAACAAGAAATCCTTCAACTCTCGGTTTCGCCGGTGCGTGTCTTCACTGAATCCGATGACGTTATAAGAAAGGCGTTGCAATTCCTCCACCG
>JABLXM010000241.1 GCA_013177815.1 Anaerolineae bacterium
TTGATGTTGGTTATGGTGATGGTGCCGGAGGAAACCGCATTCAACCCCAGGATACCGTTCTGGTTGAACTGGTTGGGGTTGGTGGATGTGCCCGAAACGGTGATGCCGCCCAAACCGGTGCACGGACCATTCACCACTTGCTGCCGGCAATTGTTCAGGTTGGCACCATAACGACCGTTGCCGTTCGCCTGGATCTTCTGCAGCACGATAGTGTTGAGAGCATTGATGACCAAGCCATCCTGGGTGCCGTTATCGTTGAAGCTGTTCCAGCCGGCGATGGTGCGTTTGATAGTGACCGTGCCATACCCTTGATCGGCATCGATATCGACGCCGAAGAAGCCGTTGCCATCGGCGTTGATGTTGGTGATGGTGACCGAGCCGCTGGTGGTGAACAGAAAACCATGCTGCCCGTTGTTGTGCGCGTTCAGGTTGGTCAACGTCAAGGGATAACCCTGGGAACTGCCGACGTTATCGATAAAGCCGCCGTTGACGTCGTTATCATTCAACGCCAGGTTGGAAAGGGTGACCTTGCCGTTGGCGTAAATGAACAACCCGTTGCCGCCGTTGTTGTTGAACTGGCAGGCTTCCGCCGTGGTGCAGCGCACCGAAACAGAAGAGGGCAACAAATCCGCCAAGTTGTAGATATACACACCGTTCTCTTCGTTGTCGCTGGCGTGTACGTTGGTAACGGTGACCGAGCCTTTGGTGAAAATATATAGCCCATCGCTGTCGTTCGCCCCACCGGAACCCGTATTACCATTGAAGTAGCTGTTGGAAACACTCACCGAGGGTGAACCGCCGGAGATATCGTTCTTCAGGCTGGCGCCTTGGTGGACGTTGCCGCCGGCAGCCACACCGCTGAGCTTGATAACACCATTACTGACGACATCGATGCCTTCCTGATCGTTGCCGTACGCAAAGACATCATACAGGCTGACAGAGCCGGTGCGACCGGTCTCATCATTGGCAATGTTGATGCCATCCAAGAGGTTGTCGCTGGCGTAGACGCCTTTCATGTAGACGGTGCCGTTGCTCTTGACCTGGATGCCATGACCGCTGATGCTGCCGTCGAAATGGTTATCGCCATAATTGTTGTAGAGGTAAACCGAGCCGGTAGCACCCGCCAGGTCGTTATCGAGCAGCACGCCGTAGTTGTTGCCCTGCGAGACTACCGAGTAGAGCTTGATGGTGCCCGGGGTCTGCACGAAGAGGGCGTAATCTTCATCCGCGGTGGGCGCCAGGTTATTCATGAAGCGGGCGCGGTAGATGGTGACCGAGCCGGACGCCTTGATGACGGCGCCGGAGAGGGCGTTGTTGGAAAACTCGCTAACGCCGGTGAGGGTCACCGTGGTGGCGCCGGGAGCGTCGCAGCCGGCGTTGCAAATGCGCAAGCCACTGCCGGCAAGGCTGTTGTTGGCATTGACATTCTTGAGCGTGATACTGGAATTGGTGCCCAGCCGCAGACCGTCGGCGGCGTTGCCGCTGGCGAGGACGCCGGTGAGCGAGAGGCTGCCTTTGGTGGCGGGGTCCACGTACAGACCGTAGCCAAAGATGCCCGGGTCAGCCGGGTCTTCGATGTTATCGTTCATGACGGCATTGGTGACGGCAACGCCCTGGGCAGCCAGGATGCGCACACCATCGCCTTTGTTGCCGCTGGCAGAGACGCCATTGAGGGTGGCTTTGCCATCCGTGATGATCTCCAGCCCGACAGCGTTGCCCGCCTGCCCATTGCCGTTGAAGGCGCCGTTGGTGACGGTGACGCTGCTGGAGCCGGCGGCGTTATCCAGGCTGGCGCCGGCGCCGCCGTTGTTGTTGGCTTTGACGTCTTTCAGGACAATGGCGCCGCTGTGATCTTCGATTTTGAGACCATCGCCGCCGGTGTTCTCGATCGTCACGTCGTCGATGGTCAGCGTACCGCCGTTACCGGAGAAATGAACCAATTCATCGATATCATTGCCCACAATCGTGATGCCGGAAAGCAGAAAGCCCGATGCCATATTCTCGATCGCCAAACGGTAGGCGAGGTCGAAGGTCCAGGTCACCAGGCTACTGCCGGTGCCACGGATGCCGGTCAGTTTGGGGGCGGCGTTTATGGTTATATCGCCTGTGGCAGTGTAGCGCAACCCGTCCTCGACATTGATATAGCCATATCCACCACGGGTGGCATAATCCGTGACGGCTTCCTGCAAGCCGGTGACCGGGTTGGTGTAGCGGCAAACACCGTCATTGGTCCCATCTACGGTGTCATCCGTGCAATTGAAATAGGGGTCGCTGAGGGAATTTTCATAGATGCCCGCGAGGGGCTGCACCTCAGTTACCGGCTCATCCGGCGCACCGGTGCCCGAACCTTCTTCGTCCGTTTCACCAGCAGGCTGCAACTGCGGATCGGGAGACGCGATCTCCTCAGGCGCGGCGGGCTGCTCCAGTTCGGGCGCTTCTTCCGCCGGCTCTTCGATCTCCCCTTCTGTAGCCGGCGGTTCCGGCGGCGGTGTTTCGCCTTCGGCGAAGACCGGGGTTGCAAACATGGCGGCAGCCAACAAGACCAGCACGAATGCTGCCATAATCGTCTTCCATTGAGTCTTGAATATCATGATCAACTCCTTTTGGTTACTGTTACCATAGGCGAATCCAGTCCGCCCTCTCACTGTGGTCGAAACCTCATCGCCCATATCTTACCATAACAGCGCAAAGACCCGGTCAGCGCCGTATAGCGATGCCCGGCGTCATATTCCAGGGCAATAATTATGCCAAGATCGCTTGCAAAGATGGCTACGCGCATTTATTCGCCACCTAATCCACGATAGCGATCATAGAAATGAGGGTTCGAGACA
>JABLXM010000242.1 GCA_013177815.1 Anaerolineae bacterium
ACGCCTGCATCATCCACGATGGCGGGCGCGCCGCCGGGCGCTCAGGGTTGGGTGCCGTCATGGGCAGCAAGAACCTCAAAGCGGTGGCGGTGCGCGGTTCCACCGGGTTGGGATTGGCAGCGCGCGAGCAAATGCTGCCGGTCAGCAAGTGGATCGCCGGCGCATACAAGGACCTGATGGGTTGGGCGGTCAACAACGGCACCTCGGCTTCGGTCGGCTACTTGCACAACATCGGCGCCACGCCGGTCAACAACTTCCGCGACCCGGTCTTCCCCGGCATCGAACAGCTCGATGCGCCCCACACTTTCCCACTTTATATGAAAGAGCACGACACCTGCCACGCCTGCCCGGTACACTGCAAACCGGTGGTCGCCTACGATCAGCCGGGCGATGCGCGCAAGATCGACCCGCGCTACGGCGGTCCGGAATACGAGAGCATTGGCGCGCTCGGACCGGTCTGCATGGTGCATGACCCGGTTGCGGTCGCCAAAGCCAATGAACTGTGCGCCAAATACGGGCTGGATACCATCTCCACCGGCATGACCACCGCTTTCGTGATGGAATGCGCCGAAAAAAGGCTGCTGCCGGCGGATGCAGACTTCCGCCCGGTTTTTGGCAGCGGCGCAGACCTGCTGGAAGCGGTCGAGCGCATCGCCAACCGCCGCGGATTAGGCGACTGGATGGCGGAAGGCAGCGCCCGCATGGCGCGTTCGATCGGCGCGGCGGCTGAGCAGTTGCAGGTGACCACCCGCGGGCAGGAGCTGCCGATGCACGACCCGCGCCTAAAGAACGCTTACGGGTTGGGTTACGCCCTCTCGCCCACCGGCGCGGACCACATGCACAACATGGACGATACCTACGCCGCCAATGATGGCTCGGACGTATGCGGGCGGCTGCGTGAAGCAGGTATCCAGACGCCCTTGCCGTTGTACGGGCTGCCGGAGTCCAAGGTCCAAGCCTACGCCGCCGAGCTGGCAGCCAAGCACATCTTCGATTCCGCCGTCATCTGCCAGTTCTATCCCTACGAATACAAACACCTGGTGCCGGCGCTCAACGCCGCCTCTGGCTGGGACCTGAACATGGCAGAATTGCAGGAGATCGGTCACCGCATCACCCACATGGCGCGGCTGTTCCTGCTGCGCGAGGGCTTCACCGCCGCCGATGACAAATTGCCGCCGCGCTGCTTCCAGCCACACCGCGAGGGACCCACCGCCGGGCACGCCCTCACCCCGCAGGAATTGCAGGACGCCCTGCAAACCTATTACCGCCTGATGGACTGGTCCCCCGCCGGCGTGCCCTCCCCCGCCGTGCTGGCGCGCTACGGTCTGGCGGACCTGGCGGCTGGCATCACGCATTAGGGGCGGGTTTGGCAACCCGCCCCTACATAATGTATTCCTCGTCCTTCAACCAGCGGCGTGGATTTTCTTCGATGTAATCCCACGCCAGGCGATAGTCGCCCTCATCCCTGATGAGGTGATCATAGAATCCCCGCTGCCAAACCTTTTTTCCTGGCATGCCGCGCAGTTCGTTCACCCCGCGAGCAGAGAATGTCTTGAACCCCCGCACAACCTCAGACAATGAAACACGTTTGTCGGTTGCCGGACAATCTTGCCCAACACATTTTCCTGCATAACCCCTTGAACAATTTCTCCAAACAGGCAGATGCGTTCATCCGTGACAATAGTGATGAAATACGCCCCCGGCTGTGTGTAAGCATAGCCTTGAAGACGCAAGGACGATCGGCCACGAGGTTTTTTGCTTGCTGAAGTCTCCAATTACACCTCCACGCGATTATTCGCTTTCCTGATTATAGAAAGAACCGTAAACCCAGCGTATACAAGCGGCGGGGGCGGGTTTGGCAACCCGCCCCCGCCCATCGGCACCATTCCCGCCCTCTATTACTTTTCGACCAGGGTGAAGACACCGCTGAAATTGAGCGTGGCTTCCACCCGGCTGCCGGTATTCTCCACCCCGCTGTATACCCAACGGGCATCGCCGCCATCCCCGGGGTTCAGCACCTCTGGCATCACCACACCCTGAGAGGTCACCTGATCCGGCAATGCCATCCAGTCGCCCTTGCCGCCATTCAACGCCGGGTCCCAGTACAGGATGGTCAGTTGCTTGCCCTGCCAGGCTTGCGGGATGAGAAAGGAGACCGTCACCATGCCACCATCCGGCAGTGGATCCACCGGTTTCTCTTCCTTCAGCACGCTCACCATCATGCCGGAGGCGAAACCTTCCTCAGGCAATGGCTCGAGCATGGCTATCGACTCGACCGGCTGGGCATCCAGCGTCGCCCGGTAGCCGCACAGTCCGCGGAAGATGGCTTCATCGCCATTCGCCAGACGCAGGATCATGTAGGGCAACTGGCAATCGAGTTCGATCGCCCCGCCGCCGGTCGCCGGCACGATCTTGCCGGTCGTCGTTCGGAACAAGGGCAATATAACTTCATCTTGTGGGGAATACGGGTCGTCGCAAGCGTCGCCGATCCCGTCACCATCTGCATCATTCTGGTTGGCATTGGGGGTCGCCCGGCAGTTGTCCCTCGCATCGCCGATCCCATCGTTATCGCCGTCGTTGGGCATGGCATCGCAGGCGTCACCGATCCCGTCGCCGTCCACATCGCTTTGGTCGGCATTGGCGGTCGCCGGGCAATTGTCGCCGCCATCGTCCGTCCCATCGTTATCGCCGTCGTTGGGCATGGCATCGCAGGCGTCACCAATCCCGTCGCCGTCCACATCGCTTTGGTCGGGGTTGAAGACTGTACCA
>JABLXM010000243.1 GCA_013177815.1 Anaerolineae bacterium
TGGCTCTCAATTTGTTAAGGCTGAATAAATCCAAAAAATGTGGTGCGAAGACTAAAAGGATGCTTTGCGCTGTTGACACTAATTTCTTGTTGGAAATATTAAATTCCTGACTTTGCGATTGCCCTGGTTGCAGGGAGGAATGATAGGACATAATCAGGACAAAGCCTTAAAATATCCTGACGCTGGTAAAGAAAACCCAATTGAGCCTTGACAAAAAACAGAAAACCCTTACAATACTGTTAAGTGTTACTTTAGGGTAAATGAATATTTACCAATAGAATATTATTCTTCGGGGGCTTTGAAGCGCATACCTCATATGGTCGCTTGGCAATTAGCAACATCGCCGGGTGTGCGTGGAGCCAAGTAGCGAAACCGACCAACACATTGGTCGGTTTTATTTTTTAATCATGTCATTGTAGACATATTATGAGGAGAGAGAATGAAAACGGCAAAGATTTACCGACAACTGACCCGAGCCTTCTACCTGATGGGTATGGTCATGATGCTGGCGGGCATGATGCTCACACTGGTGCGCATGCCCGTGCTGGCAGATGAGGGTGCACCCACACCGGAAAGCGCTGAACCGCTGGTCGAGGAGACGGGTGTGCCAGAGGAATCCCCGCTAACGGTTGAAGAACCGCCTGCCCCAGAAGCGCCCGAAGTTCCGGGTGGATCGGAACTGGAAACCCTGGGCGGCGCCACGCAGGAAGTGCTTCCCCTAGAAGTGTTGGAAACCCCCACTGTAGATGAAGCGCCGACCCCCGAGCCGGAAGTAGAGGCAGTGGTAGAAGAAGAAACAGTGGTCGAAGAGGAAGTGACCGAACTCCCGCAGGCAGAATCGCTGCCGCAGGATGTGGCGGATGTGGTCCAACTGCTGGATGCCGAGGGCATCGTCCTCACCAATGAAGAAGGGCAGCCGATCCCCTACGCCTCCAAAGAGATGATCGAAGCCATCACCGGGCAGGACCCCTTTGTCTGGGATGACAGCCTGTATGGCGGCACGGGCGGTTTCATTGGCTATACCACCACCGGCAGCGGCTGCCCCGCTTTCGTCATGTGTGTGGCAGACCCAACGCCTTTCCAGGCGGCGGTGAACAAAGCCAAGGAAGGGAGCGTCATCTACGTGGCGGGCAGCGCTGACCCCAACACCCCGGTGTTCTATAACGAGGTGGTCACGGTCAACACCGCCGACCTGTCCTTCATGGGCTTTACCCCCCTCACCGATCCGGTCGATAACATGACCTACGACAACTGGATCGCCAAGTACACCGTCGGTTACGCCATGGTGGAACAGTTCAATATCTTTACCAATGTCAACATCTCGGTTGGCGTTTCCTCCGATAAGGTTACCCTCTATGATGACGGCGCGCTGCAAGATGCCTTCACTTTGATGTCGGAGGAGGGCAAAGTGACCATCGACCCGTCATCCGAAGCGGCAGCCCGGCTGTACCTTGCCGGCACCAATGATGCCAGGATGTTCGATCGCGCCGACCTGAGCAGTTTCCTCTATGAACTCGAGTGCGGTGAGCCGCTACCCAGCATCACTGTTGGCACCAACCAGAGCAATGCCAAAACCTACACCTTCCCGCTGGTCGGTCCCTACCATCCGGAGATCATCGATTACTACGGCGGCGGCGATGTTGGCAAGTCCCGCATCGATTTGCTCATCCTGGCGGTCAACCTTTCCGCCCAGCAAAATTGGAGTGACACCTTCGAGAAGTACGTTTACTGGCACCTGCTGGACCGCAGCGGCATCCCCGCTGGCGAGCCGGCGGGCGTGGCGGACATGGTGCAGGCGATCCGCGACGGAGTCTATGATGGCGCAGAGTTGACCTGGGGCATCTGGTTCCTGGTTCCGACCGATCCCCGCAATACCCAGTTAACCTTCATTAAGTATGAAGTCCCGACCCCGCCCACCATCTGTGTGGATGAGGAAGCCGAGAACTATGGCGGGGAAGGCGACTGCCAATACAATGAGGTGACAGGTTGCATGGACCCCGAAGCACTCAATTATGATCCGACCGCCAACACCAATACCGGCGTGTGTGAATACCCCGGCGGCGGCAACGATGACCCAGGCGAGGATGACCCAGGCGATGGCTCGTCCGGCGGCGGTGACCCGGGCATCAACCCCCCCGGTGGCGGGCTGGCTGCCCCGGCGGGTGGTGGTGCGGGCGGCGCCGTGCTGATCCCGGTCACGGGTGCTGACCTGGGCGCGTTCAACGGAATGGGACGCCTGCAGCAATGGCTGCTCAACCTGGGGATGATCTTCCTGGGTATGGGACTGATGCTGACCGGAGCTTCACGACGATTCGGAACTGATTAATAACTGTAACAATATCAGGACGCCATCATGGGTTGGAGGCACTGCCCCAACCCATGATGGCGCCCTGGAATTTAAAAGTATCAATCATAACCTTAAAATTCATTGACATTAAATAAATCTACCTTACAATATAGATAGGTTTACCGTTAAGTAATCGGCGGTCTAACACAAAACACAAAGTTTGGATAGCTATCATGACTGAATTTAACGAACATATACCACTACCGGAAGAACCCGTGGGCATCGATTTAGATGAAGGGGAAGCGGAACGTCAAACCATCCTGGTGGTGGAAGACGATCTGGATACGGTGTTCCTGCTCAAGCAGATTTTGAGGATTGCGGGGTTCAATGTATCGAGCGCCAC
>JABLXM010000244.1 GCA_013177815.1 Anaerolineae bacterium
CATTTATCGGCGACTTGACCTCGATTTTTGCCCACGAAGTTCGAAACCCAATCAACAATATTTATACGGGGTTGCAGTTGATGGAGCGACGGTTAGATGAAGATGATCCAAATCATCAGGTCATCAAAAAGATGCAGGACGATTTCAATCGCCTAAATCACTTGATGGACTCATTATTGTCATATTCTCGTCCGATGCACAGGTCGGATGAAGTTGATATCAATGCTTTGATCCGTAAGATCCTGATTCGATGGCGCCCGAGGATGATCAAGCAGAAGATCAGCCCATTTTTCCAATCTGATGGAAAACCAGCAATCATCGAGGGTGACCAACGGGCACTTGAACAGGTGTTCATTAATTTAATATCCAATGCATTGGACGCTATGTCATCAAACGGTGGGACGTTAGCCATCCATATCAACAATTTACAAGGGGCGCCAGCAAGACCACAGATTGAAGTTTCGATAACGGATAATGGACCAGGCATCCCGGATGAATTCAAGGACCGCATCTTCGAGCCATTCATAACCAATAAACCCAGGGGGACCGGTTTGGGGCTTGCGATCACAAAACAGATCGTCACCGCGCACAAGGGCACTGTGTCGGTCAGTACTTTTCCCGGCGGTACTGTTTTTCATGTATACTTACCCGCAATAACGGAGAAGATGCATGAGTGGGACAATACTGATCGTTGATGATGAAGAGAATGCCCGGTCCAATATCTCAGAATTCTTAATCTTGGGCGGATATGAGGTCATTGGGGTGGGCACCCTGAAGGAAGCACGCGAATGCCTGAAAGAATCTAAAGGGGATATCATTCTCCTTGATGTTACGCTGCCAGACGGCTATGGTCCAGAGCTGCTGTTCGATGTACAGCATATGGATAACCGTCCCCCGGTCATCATCATCACGGCATATGGCGAGATCGATATGGCGGTCGATGCGATGAAGAATGGGGCGCATGATTTTTTTGAAAAACCTATTGATTTTTTGCGGTTGGAACGATCCTTAAAACGCGCCTATGAATTGGTGCTATTGAGGCGTGAACTGGCACATTATCGCCAATCACAAAGCGACAGGTCCAAGTTCGTCATTGGGCAAAGCAGGGGCATGAAGAAATTGCTGGACCAAGCCGGAAAAGCTGCCAAATCAAACGTTTCGGTGTTAATTACGGGCGAATCTGGAACGGGTAAAGAAGTGCTGGCTGGATACATATACCGCTCCGGCAACCGTGGCAATAAACAATTCATTCCAATCAACTGCGCCACAATTCAGCCTACGATGATGGAGTCCGAGCTATTTGGACATGAGGCAGGCGCGTTCACGAGCGCGGATAAACGCAAGCCTGGTTTAATGGAAATGGCAGACGGCGGCATCTTATTCCTGGACGAGATTTCGTCAATGCCGCTTGATGTCCAAGCAAAATTATTGAGAGCGATCGAGGAAATGTCCTTCTTCCGGGTGGGGGGGACATCTTTGATCAAAGTGGATGTGCAAATAATTGCTGCAAGCAATCATGACCTCAAGAAGATGATCGAGGCGAATGAATTTCGGCAGGATTTGTACTACCGTTTGAAGGTAGTCGATCTTCACCTGCCACCGCTGCGAGATCGAAAAGACGATATACCTGAACTGGTCGGATTCTTTATACGCAGGTTCAATCAATCGATGGGGATGAATGTGACCGGTATTGCGCCAATGGCGCTCGAAGCCCTTTTTGATTATAACTGGCCTGGAAATATCCGCGAGCTGAGCAATACGATCGAGAGGGCGATGATCTTCTGCGATGGGGAGACGATTCACATTGGTGATCTCCCTGGAGATATTGCCCGCAGCACCGAATAATTATCCTGGCATATAAATTGCAACAATGCTTTCTGACACAATCTGTTCAGGAGGCATTCATGTTTCCAATATCTATCAATGACCTGTCGATTACCATGGTGATCTGTTTGTTCATCATTGGGTTGATCTCGGTTGGGCTCGGTGTTTATATATTGATATCGAAAGTATTAGGGGATGAGGTCAAAGTACTTGCAAAACAAATTGCAAAACTGGCGCAAAAGGGGCTCGCCGATGATGTATTTGGTCTGGTTGGAAATGCGTCCTCTCTGATCGATTCGTTGAATCAACTGGTGCTGACGACATCGGGCATCGGTGTCTTTCTAGTGATATTAGGATGTGTGTTCATGGGGGCGTCCTACTTCATGTTGTTACAGGTCATATAAAGACGGGTGCGGTACGAGAGTAAGCTGCCAGGAGTTGTGCCGATGCAATCACGAGACCTATACGATGCCATCCGAACATCATTCCCTGTTGAAGTCCAACCTCAGGTGATCTCGGCGCTTCGTCAAGATTCAATGGTCTGGGAGGCTGTTAACGACCAGATACTACTCAACAGGCTGGTCGCGATCCCCGATGCGTTACTGGCGAAATGGAATCCGGCAACGATAGCATTGGTAGCGATCGATCAATTCCCGCTTATTAAAATACTTTCTGAAGGCTATGAAACACCATTATCAGAAGATCTATTGAACAATTCGTCCGTTGTTTACCAACGGTTAACTTCTCCGCTTTCAAAACCTAAAAACATTGTCGATGCTGCCTATGTCAGTCTATGGTTGCGTGAAAAGCGACGTTCGTCCGG
>JABLXM010000245.1 GCA_013177815.1 Anaerolineae bacterium
ATCTTCCCATCCAACACCTCGCCCGGTCGATCCGCCTGGGCGATGAGGAAATGTCCGTCGGGCGTTTGCGTGAGCGCCAGCACGGTCAATTCTGCGTCTTCCTGGCTGGACACGGACATTTCGATATGGTCTGCGGTGGTGACAATGGTGCGCAGGTTGAGGCTGGTGACCGGTTCGGTGACCATAGCAGAGGCGCGAAAGGTGTGAATGTTCCAATTCTGATCGATCATGTGACCAAGTCTGCGCGTCCAAGCTGCGGTCGCCAATATCACCGTGCCGGCAGAAAAATCCCCCCGATTGGTGTGAACGCCCAGCATGCGCCCACCCGCGATATCAAAACCGGTGACCTCGGTGAGGTTATGCAGCGACAACCCCAGGGAAATGGCGCGGCGCAAGTATGCCGACATTAACAAGAACGGGCTCAACTGCGCCTGGTAGGACGAATATGTCGCGCCATATAACCCCCGGATATCCACCATGGGTTCGACCTCTTTGACCTGTTCGGGAGTGATGAATTCATACGGGATGCCGGCATCGCTCAGAATCTGCGCGCGTTCTTCGGATTCTTTCCACTGGGCTTCGGATGAAAGTAAACGCAGCGAACCAATGCGCCTGAAATCAACCGATACACCCAGTTCCTCTTCGAGGTGATCGTACCTGGCGTAACTGGCTTTTACCATTGGGACGCTGTATTTCAGTTCCGCATCGTTCGACTGCACCATGCCAAAATTTGCGCCCGATGCCCCTGCGCCAAACTGCGCCTTTTCCAGCAGCGCGGTCTTCAGCCCGGATTTCGCCAGTTGATAGGCAACCGAACAGCCAATCACACCGGCGCCAACCACAATCACATCATAGGTCTTATTGGTTTTCATCGTTCAGAGTATCCTTTGCAGATATTCAATCTCCGTATAAGCTAATGAGCGCCGGTGTTTTCACTCCTTGCGGTGCGCCAACCTTGCAGGTATCGCCGGCAGACGGGATCGCGCTCGGTCAACATATCCATCGCACGAACGTTCCCAATCAGCCCGGGTATATGTGGATCGATAAAAGCAGAATCCAAACCCCAGGACATGGCTCCGAGCAGGTACGCCAGATTGATGTGATCTTTGCCCGGCATATCGCTGCTGGCATTGCCAATACCAAGCTGGCTTGTAATGCCCAGCGCCCGCAGTCCGGCGATGGTCTCAAGCGCAGCCTGGTAAGCGCGCGGCTCCAACAGCGCTACCGGCATGCAAATGGCGTCGATGACCACATCCTGCGGCGGAATGCCGTAGCCTTCGCAGGCGTCCAGGATCACACGGGCTTCCGCCAGACGCGCTTCTGCGCTCAAGGGGATGCCGCGCGAATGGCGCCCCATCGGCATACCCGCCACCACAGCGTTATAGCGCTTCGCCAGCGGCAGCAGCGCGTCCAACACTTGCTGCTCCGCCGTCACCGTCCAGATGATCGACCGGTAGGGACGAAGTTCGACCAGCGCGGCTTCGATCGCCTCGGGATTGCGGGTATCCAAACCCACCGGGGCGCCGGTTTCCTCGAGCACCGCACGGGCAAGGCGCGGCAACAAGGCAACTTCGTCAATCTGTGGGTGCGTCAGGAGTATGGCGGTCATATCTGTGCCAACCGCGCGACCATACCGGGCGAGTGCCAGGAAATGATCGATATTCCCCCGGCTCAACGGCTCGATGACATCATCGGGTTTGCTGATGACGTATAACTGGTCATTAACCAGCATGGTTGGACGCCCCGCTCCGTATTCCAAGGTACCACTGGGGGAGGTGAGTATCGTCATCTAACCGTTCAAATAGGAGCTGTGCTATTGATATTGGGTCATAGACTGGATAGGGCGATCATGCCATGAAATTGCCGGGCACCGATCCTGGACTACGTAGACAACATCCTCAAAAAGGCTTGTTTGGCTACTCGCAACCATATCATTATACTTCCGGCTGTCAACGGTTATGGGGCGTTTTAAGCGCCCCAGGAAAAAAATCATTACATTTGTCAGCGACCAAGCATGAAATAGGTAATATCGGAATCGGGGCAATCGATTTATTTGTTATACTTCCACATTGGTAACCCTATACATCCCGCACCATCACGTTCATCACCCGGAGCTTGACCTGACCAGCCAACCCCCGGTCACAACCCAAACCGGAGAGAATTCCACTCATGCCCTTCATCGGCGAACTCGCGGCATTGTTCACATCCTTCTGCTGGTCGCTCTCCGCGATCGGTTTCACTTTCGGTGGGCGTCTGGTTGGGTCACAGGTCGTCAACCGGGTGCGGGTGGCATTGGCTTTTCTGGCGCTGCTGGTCATCAACTGGGCGCTGTACGGCAAGCCCATCCCATTCGACGCCGGCAGCGAGAGATGGTTCTGGCTCACGCTTTCCGGCATCGTCGGGCTGGCATTTGGCGATGCTTTCTTGTTCCAATCCTACCAACTGGTCGGTCCTCGCATCGGTTTGCTGATGATGAGTTTGGCGCCCATCTTTGGCACAATCATCGCCTGGCTGTTCCTGGGCGAAACCCTTACGACGCTTCAGTTCGCCGGCATGGTCATCGCGATGCTGGGTATTGCCTGGGTGGTGCTGGCGCGAAATTCCGGCGGTGTGGTGGATG
>JABLXM010000246.1 GCA_013177815.1 Anaerolineae bacterium
CACCAACGCTCCCAGCGTCAGGTTGACCTGCAACAGGTACGCCACCGCTACACCCGGCAGGATGGCGTGTGCGATGGCATCCCCCAGGAAAGCCAGCGACCGCAGCACCACGTAACAGCCGATCACCGAACAAAGGATGCCGACCATGATCGCCGCCACCAAGCCGCGCTGCATGAACGCGTAAGCCAACGGTTCGGTCAGGAATGCCATTCTTCACCTGGATAAGTGCCATGTTCATGCTCATCCCCCGGGCAGCACTGGTCCACCACCGCCACGCCGTTGACCATCAACACCTGACCGTGGAAAGCCCGGTTGAGGTTTTCCGGTGATAACACCTCCCCCGGCGCGCCGTAGGCGATCATCCGACGGTTGAGCAGCAGCACACGGGAAAACCGCTGGGATGCCATCGCCAGGTCATGCGTCGATACCATGACGGTGACCTGTTGTTGCTCCAGGTGTTCCAATAGTTCCATTGTGCTTTCCTGGGTGGAGGCATCCACACCGGTGAATGGTTCGTCCATCAAGAGGATGTGCGGTTCTTGCGCCAACGCACGTGCCAGGAAGACACGTTGCTGCTGTCCGCCGGAAAGGTCTTGGATCGGTCGTTTGGCTAGTTCATCCATGCCCATCTGCGCCAATGCGTACCAAACTGCCTCGCGGTCCGTTTTGCCTGCCCGTCTCAGCCAACCGATACGGCTGAAACGCCCCATCATGACCACATCGTATACCGTCACCGGGAAATGCCAGTCAACCTCTTCGCGTTGGGGAACATAGGCGACGCAATCCTGGTGCTCGCCGAGCGGTTTGCCATGGATGCGAATCTCGCCGCTGCGCAGCGGCAACAAACCCACCAGCGCCTTGAACAGGGTGGATTTTCCGGCGCCGTTTGGACCGACGACCGCCACCCGCTCGCCGTGCGGCACCTGGAAGGTCAGGTCGTCCAGCGCCTTGAAACCATTGTAGGCAACCGTGATGTTGTGCAAGTCCAGGCGGGCGGGTTCTAATGAATGATCGATATGACCCATGGAGGTTGGAGGCATCGTTGTTTGAATTCTAACATAGACGCCTATTTTAACGCCTCGACGATCAGCCTGGTGTCCAACTGCATCATGTCGATATAGGTCGGCGCGGGACCGCCCGCTTCGCTGACCGAATGGGTGTACAGACCGGTGATGAGCGCCACCCCGGCATCCTGCGCGACTTGAGCCGCCAGGTCGGGGTTATCGGTGGCTGGGATGAAGATGGCTGATGCGCCGGTCTCCTGAATGCGGTCGATCAACGCCGCCATCTCTTGGGGCGTCGGCGATGCACCGGTGGAAACGCTGGGGATGACCGCACCCACGATCTCGAAGCCATAGCGGTCGGCAAAGTAACCAAAACTGCTGTGCCCCATGACCAGTTTGCGTTTTTCCGTTGGGACTTTTTCCACCTCGCCCCGGATGTAAACGTCCAAATCCTTCAGTTCGGCGATGTATGCCTCGGCATTGTCATTGTATGTCTGCGCGCCGTCGGGGTCCAAACCGATGAGCGCGTCACGGATGTTCTCCACGTATTGGATCACCAGGATGGGATCGAACCAGAAATGCGGATCATTGTCATGCTGGTGCTCCTCGCCCTCCTCTTCATAGGCGCCCGGCTCACGGAAAGCCAGCCCGCTGGAGGCTTCCAGCACCGTGGTCGTGCCGCCCGCATTGTCCAGGTAATTCTGCAACCCTTCCTCCAGCCCCGCCCCGCTGATGATCAACAGGTCTGCATCCTCGATTGCCGCAATGTCTTGCGGCGCCGGCTCGAAGGTGTGTGGATCGCTCCCAGATGGGATCAAAGAACTCACCACCAGGCGCTCACCTGCCACGTTCTGGGCAATATCCGCCAGGAAGCTCTCCGCTGCAATGACGTTGAGCCCCTGCGCAACAGGAGCATTGGCTGCCGGCGCACAGGCAGCCAGCAGAATCATAAGCATAACGCTGATCGACAAGGTTATCTTTCGCATGGTACTACTCCATTCTTATTGAAAATATTTTTCGATTATAACGATAATGATATTCATTGTCAATAGCGTTGACAACCGATCTGTCCCCCATTGCACCACTCTGATCGAACTACGTGTGATGCTCCGCGCCGGCAGCCGTCCCCTGGCATGCCTGGCACAAGCCGAACAATTGCAGCCAGTGATCCGTGACCCGGTATCCGTACTGCCCGCCGGCGGCTTCGAAAAACGCTTCGAGGTCTTCGCCCGTGAAATAAGCGTACCGGTTGCAGTGTGAGCACAACAGCAAATGGTTGTGTCCCTGCTTGACCGGCACGAACGCCTGGCAGCCTTGCGGCTGGTGCACCCGTTGCACCAATCCAAGCTCCTCCAGTGTCTCCAGCGTCCGGTACACGGTTACCAGCCCCATGCCCTTGATGCGCTCCCGGCTGATATCGTAGATCTCGCTGGGGCTGAGCGCCCGCTCGCTGTTGAGCAAAATATCCACGATCGCTCGGCGCGGCGCGGTGATGCGGCAGCCCACCGATTGAAGTTGCTCCAACCAGTCTTGTGCCTTCAGGTCATCGTTCATACCGGCTAACACTG
>JABLXM010000247.1 GCA_013177815.1 Anaerolineae bacterium
AGCAGGCCATCTTGTTGAGTCGTTGGTGCAACCAGGAATTCCAGAATCACCTGAACGTGCTCGCGAAAATGAAGACTACCAATTTGGAGTAGACCATCCAGGATAAGTTGTGATGGTTTCTGACTAATAAGATATCCAAAGAGCAGGTTGACGCCATCAGGAAGTCGATATTTTATTTCCAATCCTCTGATCATTACATCTGACATCGCATAGATATGTTTCTCAAGGTGGTGCTTGAGGTCCTTATTCGACGTGATATATTCCGTCGCCCCACCGCTATTGGCAGCGATCTGGTCGAGGAACTCGTCATTCCACTCTGATCCCAGTCCAAAAGTGCTGATGGGGATCTGATGCTCCCATGCCCGTTTGCTCAACTCAAGGCAGGCGCCTTCATCGCCGTACGTTCGCCCATCGGTGAAAAGAAATAGATGGCGGGAACACTCGCTTACATCAACTTTCATAAGCTGATCAAGACCAGCACTGATGCCATAATAGATCTCTGTTGCCCCACCTGTTTTGGTCAAATTCCACAAAAAACCCTTGCGAAGGGCACGAACAGCGGTCAAAGGCAACATGATCTCCGCTCTATCGTTAAACGTCACGATCGAGATCTCATCTTCCTCATCCAAGGATTCTATCGCCCGCTCGATATTCGCCTTGACCATATTGATATGATCGCCCTGCATGGATGTCGAGCGGTCCACTAAAAAGCAAATCTTTTTGCGCCGTTTTACGGGATTATTTTCATTCTTGCAACATCTTATTGATAATAGGGCATATAACAGTTGCGGTTCCTCCAATACCTCGAGGCATGACCTGCTCGTCAAAATTTCTAAGTCGATCTCCTTTTCATCTTCCCCCGCCACAAGGCGAATCAACGCTTCATAAATCTTATCGATTCGTTTTATCTCTTCCAATTTCTCGGAAACAGGGATATCCCTCGTCTCAATTTCGGCTAATAGCGACCGGTACGCATGATTGACCTCAGCCTTGTTTGCTGTTTTTTCAAGTCCAAAGAATGCGAAATGAGTATCCCAGATTTTACTAGCCATTGATATCACCTGAAAATAATTTCCATTAATGACAAAAATGTACCAGCAGTGCAGAAATATTATCCGGACCACCCGCTGCATTGGCAGCATCGATCAATTGTTGTGTTGCATCAGATACGTTTTTCGCCCGTGATATGACTTTGAACATTTCATTCTCTGGAACAACCCCCCACAATCCATCGGAGCACAATAACATATGCCCATTCATGGGCACCGGATTGGTAATTACTTCAACTTGTAAAGGTTCAGATTGACCAATCGCACGGTAGAGAACATTACGTTGGGGGTGAACGCTGGCTTCGCTTTCTGTAATTTGCCCAAGTTCAACCAGCTTTCGCACCAACGAGTGGTCTTGCGTGATGGTTTGCATACGTCCGTCTGGATAGATGAAATATATACGGCTGTCACCAACATGCGCAACCGTGATTTGCCCCCCAACGAGCAACGCCGCGGAAAGTGTAGTGCCGCCGCCTTTGGACATGGAGAGAACAGCCTGTTGAGTCTTCTGTACCGCCTGTTCCATGATTTCCTGAATGCTGTCAAGCGGGGGTTCATTGTCGATCCCCAAAAAAGCATAATAGAGACGGTTCACCAGATATTCAGCCATGACTCGGCAGGCGATCGAACTGGCTAACTCGCCATTCTCATGTCCGCCCATACCATCGGCGACGATGAATATCCCGAATGGCTGCTCGCGCTCAGCATCCGAGAGCACCGCAGAATGGAAAAGGATCGCATCTTCATTGTGGTCGCGCTGCCTCCCAACAGACTGGGCAGATCCAACCATGATCTGGATTGGGAAATATTTCTCCTCCTTGATGGATACGGTTTGCAACTGCTCATCAGAGAGGGGCGCCGTCTGAACATCATCTGAAGCCGCCGGTGACTTAATGGGTTTGATTTTCTTTACTAACTCTCGAATGAATTCCTTCAATCTTTCCTCCGCGCTCGTTACACCACCAGCGCATATAAAATATGGTCGAATGACCCAATATACATGATGTTGTTGCTGATGACCGGGGTTGCTGTGATCGAGCCGCCTGTATTGAACTTCCAAAGTAGTCGCCCAGATTTATACTCGAGGCAATACAGATTGCCATCCGCCGAACCACAATACAAGTGATCTCCATAGACGATCGGCGTACCGCTCACCTGGTGATCCGTTTTGAAGCGCCAAATATCCTTGGCGTTTCCTGCCTCGATACAGTAAATAAAACCATCTGCAGAACCAAAAAACAACCGGCTATTCTGAATGCAGGGTGAAGAAATTGACCCTTTCCCCATGCGAAATCGCCAAACTGACCAGCCCGTCCTGGCATCGATGGCATAAGTGATACCATCCTGGGCGGTTACATATACCAACCCGTTGCTCACTTGGGGGGAGGCGGTTACGGCTCTCTTCGTCCTAAATCGCCATTTGACCGAACCCCGAAAATCAACGCATATTACCTCGCCCGCCTCTGAACCAAAATAAACATGATCGCCGGCTACAAATGGCGTTGAGCG
>JABLXM010000025.1 GCA_013177815.1 Anaerolineae bacterium
GCATCAGCCCTCCCAACTTCGCGAGCGCAGCGAAGCGATCTCCATCCACCACCTTTTGAGGTCGCCTCATCGGACTTTGCCCTCCTCGCGAAGTGAACCTGCCAACTTCGCGCGCATCAGCCCTCCCAACTTCGCGAGCGCAGCGAAGCGATCTCCATCCACCACCTTTCGAGGTCGCCTCGTCGGGCTTGCCCTCCTCGCGAAATGAACCTGCCAACTTCGCGAGCGCAGCGAAGCGATCTCCATCCACCACCTTTCGAGGTCGCCTCATCGGACTTTGCCCTCCTCGCGAAGTGAACCTGCCAACTTCGCGAGCGCAGCGAAGCGATCTCCATAGTGTCGTGGGGGCTTAGCTTTCCAGGCGCAGCACCCGCCCCCAGTCCGGCGCGGTATCCGTGATGCGGCAGCGACCATCCACCATCGGGTAACTGCTGCCCGGGTTCAGCCGATCCACCAGGCTGCCCTGCGCGCCTGGCAGATCGATATCGACCTGCGCCGGTGCGCTGCCGGCGTTGACGACCACCACTGCCATTTCATCACCCCATGTCCGCAGGAACGCCAACTGCTCGCTGGCGACCAGTAGCTCGCGGTAGCCGCCCAGCCGCAAGGCGGGCAGCTCCCGGCGCAGCGCCGCCATCCGCCGGATGGTTTCCGCCAGTTCGGGGTGCGGCAGGCTGCCGGGGCTGCGGATATCGATCGCCGGGCGCAGCTCCTGGTCGCTGTGGGGCGTGCGTTTCCCCTGCCAGCCCCATTCGCTGCCGTAATAGATCGATGGGATGCCGGGCATACTGAACAGCAGCAGGTGCAGCGGGTGCAGGTGCGCCGGCTCACGCAGGCTGGCAGCCACCCGGTCGACGTCGTGGTTGTCGGCGAAGTTGTAGAGCCGCAGGCGCTGGTAGGGCGCGCCCTCGCCGAAATACGTGCGCAGCGTGTGGGCGATTTCGAACAGGTTGTGGTCGTTGAAACTGGAATACAGCCCTTTGTAGGTGATATAGTTGGTGCACGAATCCAATGTGTCGCTGTTGACCAGGCGGGTGTAATCGCCTTGCACCAACTCACCCATCAGCCACAGGTCGGGTTTCAGGTCGTGGCAGTGCTGCGCCAGCGCGCTCAGGAACGCTGGTGCCATCACGTCTGCCGCATCCAGCCGCAAACCGTCGATGTCGTAGGTGTTCACCCAATCCTTCACTGCCTCGAAGAGATGCTGCCGCACGCCCGGGTGGCTGGTGTTCAGTTTGACCAGCGAGTAGTGC
Organism: Anaerolineae bacterium; assembly: GCA_013177815.1. GTDB lineage: Bacteria > Chloroflexota > Anaerolineae > Anaerolineales > Anaerolineaceae > JABLXM01. The sequence continues at coordinate 1,254 of JABLXM010000025.1, forward strand.
CCGTCCCAACTCTGGTAGGTGAACGGGTCGTGGTAGGGGCTTTGGCGGCTGAAATCCAGGTGGAACCAACCCGCGTAGGGTGAATTTGCCCCGTGCGCCAGCACGTCCCGGAATGCCCAATGCTCGCGGCTGACATGGTTGAAGACCGCATCCAACACCAGCCGCATCCCGCGCCGGTGCAGTTCGGCGGAGAGCGCCGCCAGCGTTTCACGGCTGCCCAGCCGTCGGTCGACCTGGAAGTAATCCAGCGTGTCGTAGCCGTGGCTTTTCGATTCGAACAGCGGCCCCAAATAGAGCGCGTTGGCTCCCAGCGATTGGATGTGATCCAGCCAGCCGTAAAGCTGTTCCAGCCGTGCTGTGACGGGTGCTTCAGCATCGTTGCTGCGCGGCGCGCCGGTCGAACCGAGCGGGTAGATATGGTAGAAGATGGCGCCCTCGCTCCAATGGTTTTTCATAGCTTCGGTGAGTCTCCTTTGCGTGTGTACATACCGTTAGGTATAGATTTGATCCAATTGATCGACCGCAGACAAGGTTGATGCAGCGGTTCGGCGCGTCATCGCGCGGTCGTTATGAGTAGATTCCGTGCTGGAACTGCTTCGCAACCCGCTGCACCAGTGCATCGTCCAGTTCGAGATGACCGTTCAGCCACAAGCCGATGCAGGTGTTCAACTGACCGATATAACTGGCGGCGTAGAAGCGCTGCCGCCCGCGCATGTTGCCGTGGTATTGGCTGGCGCGTTCGAACATCGCCTCCACCTGGTCGTGGATGCGCTGGTTGCGTTCGGCGACCGCCTGGCGGGCTTCCGAATCGCGCGGTGCAAACACCATGGCGAGCTGCATACGGTAGTATTGCGGGTGCCGGCGGGCAAAGTCGAAGAACGCCGCTGCCAGCCGTTCCATCGTCAGCGGCAGGTCTTGCGATTGCGCAGCGGCTTGCGTCACGCTGCTCTCCAACTCATGGGAAAAGCGGTCCAGCACTGCTTCCAACAAGCCCCGTTTGCTGCCAAAATAATGGTAAAGCGTGGGTTTGGTCACATGCGCGGCTTGGCAGATCTCTTGCACGCCGCTGGCATCGTAGCCGCGGTCGGCGAAGATCGCCATGGCTTGTTCCAGAATGTGGGTGCGGTTATCCATAAAGAGTAGTATACTGAACGGTAGGTATATTGTCAAGGGGACCGCATCAATCTTCCGCCAGCCGGCTCCATTCCTCCATCAGGTCGTCCAATTCTGCCTGCACCTTGACCGTTTTCTGTCCCAGGTCTTGCGCTTGTGCATAAGATTGTTTCTGGCTGGCGCGTTCCAACTCTTTATAAAGGCGCTGTAGCGCCTGTTCGTGCTCATGAATACGCGCTTCCAGTCGTTCCAATGCCTGCGAGCGTTGGCGCGCTTGCTTGCCATCTATTTTCACCAGCACTTTGTTGCGCGGGGGCGCTTTGCCTGCCAACAGCGATGGTGAGTTGCCTGCCTGCCGTAGCGAGAATTCGCGATAGTTGCCCTGGAACACCGCCAGCCGCCCGTCGCGCAGGTCCCAGATCTGGGTTGCCAGCCGGTCGATCAGGAAGCGGTCATGTGAAACCAGCAGGATGGTGCCCTTGAATGCCTCCAGCACCTCTTGCAGCGCCTCGCGCGCCGGGATATCCAGGTGGTTGGTGGGCTCGTCCAACACCAGGAAGTTGGAGCCTTCCAGCGCCAGTATTGCCAATGCCAGGCGCGCCCGCTCGCCGCCGCTGAGTGCGCTCAACGGCTTGAACACATCCTCGCCGCGGAACAGGTAGGCTGCCAGGTGGCTGCGCGCGGCGCCCTGATCCAGCGATTTGTGCTGCTGTAGTTCTTCCAGGATGTTGCGTTCGCCGCTCAGGCTGTCGTGCGCCTGGGCAAAGTAGCCGACTTTGAAACTGTTGCCGATCTCCACCTCGCCCGCCAGCGGTTCCAATTGCCCCAGCAAGGTTTTGATGAAGCTGGTCTTGCCGCTGCCGTTGGGTCCGATCAAAGCTACACACGCCCCCTGCCGCAGTTCCAGGTTCTGCACCTGGAACAGTTCGCTGCCGGGATAGCCGACCGTCAGCTCCCGCGCCCGCAGCGCGAACGTGCCGCCGCGCGCTTGCGGTTGCAGCCGCGGTTTCATCATCGGCGGGCGCGGGTTGTCCAGCGTGATGGCGTTCACCTTGCGGATGGCTTCGATCACATCCAGGTGCCGCTCCACATGCAGGTCGAACTCGGACCACTGTTTGCCGCTGCGTAACGCCATGATGCCGAAATTCTCCACGATCGCCAGCTCCCGGCTGATTTGCCGCAGTTTGCCCAGCGCGCGGGCATGGGTGCTGTCGCGCACCCAGTTGCGCTGGATGAAATCGACCGTTTTCAGCAGACGCGCTTTTTCCTCTTCGTACACCCGCTCGGTATACTCCCAGCGCTCTTGCCGATGCTGCAGGTAGGCGCTGTAGTTGCCGCTGTAGCTCTCCAGACCGTTGCGATTCATCTCCCACAGCGTGTTGACGGTGTTGTCCAGGAAGTACCGGTCGTGGCTGACGATCAGGAAGGCGCCTTCCCAGTTCGCCAGCGTGTGCTCCAGCCATTCCACCGCTTCCAGGTCCAGGTGATTGGTGGGTTCGTCCAGCATCAGCAGGTCGGGCTTTTCCAGCAGCAGCCGCGCCAGCAGCGCGCGCGTCTTTTGCCCGCCGCTCAGGTGATTGACCGGCATCTCCCAGGTCTCTTTGCCCAGCCCCAACCCTTGCAACGTTTGTTGGATGCGCTGTTCGTAATCGTAACCGCCGGCGTGCTCGAAGTCGCTTTGCGCCTGACCGTAGCTTTGCAGCAGCGCCTCATCGTAATCACCGGATGCCATCTTCGCTTCGAGGTCGTGCAGGCGTTTTTGTTGTTTTTGCAGGTGGGCGAAAGCCGTCAACATCTCGGCGTGGACGCTGTTCAGGCGGTCGCCGAAGGCGTCCACGGCTTCCTGGCGCAGGTAGCCCAGCCGGGTGTTCTTGGCTTTCTGGATGTGCCCGGTGGTGGGCTGGTTGATGCCCGCCAGGATCAGCAGCAGCGAGGTCTTGCCGATCCCGTTTGGTCCGATCAAGCCCACCTTGCCGTCGCGCGGGATCGACAGGTTCACGCCTTTGAAGACGTCGAACGCGCCGTAGGATAGGCTGACATTCTTTGCGGTCAGTATGGACATAGCGTCCCAATTATAATCGCGGCGCGCCGCGCCCTGCTTCCCTCAAGCCATCACTTGCGCAAATCCGACTTGACAAAATCGAACAAATATTCTATAATGGATGAACGGCGGACTTTCGCTGGCTGTCACAACGGTGTGACCTCGTCCATGCCGTGCACTTTAACATCCCTGTAGTCCATATCGCCTTGCCTATTCGTTTCATTCGTTCCCTATACCGGCACCCCTGAAACGAATACGCACCCACCCGTCTAGGACTCTCATCACCAGTCGCCTTGTCCCTTTTCACTTTTTACGCCGGTGGGCGCGCATCGCCGGGAAATGTGCCTTTTCTCAGGCGGGATGATATAATCCAATTTCTACGACCGGGAGAAAGATGCAAGCTAGAAAAAGGTTTCTGTTCCTCTCGCTGGGCTGGTTGTTCGTTGTCATTGCTTCGATTGGCGTGATTCTGCCGATCCTGCCCACCACTCCATTCCTGTTGCTGGCGGCGTTCTTCTTCGCGCGCAGTTCAGAGAAGTTCCATCGCTGGCTGCTGGAGAATCGCTGGTTTGGATCCTACATCCGCAACTACTACGAGGGGCGCGGCATGCTGATGCGCGATAAACTTATCACCATGAACCTGGAATGGCTGACCATCGGCGCCACCATCCATTTCGCCCGCCTGCCCTTCTGGCTGGACTTGCTGTTGTTCGCAATCGCCGTTGGCGTCAGCGTTCACATCTTGTGGATTCCTGTTGCCAAGCCGGGCGCGCCGGCGCCCAAACCGGCTGCCGGATTTTTGTTGAACGGCAGAAACGACCTCGCTGACTGACCCGACGCGGAGATCATCCCTATGAACCAGGGCACCACTCCAGCCAAGCCGCGCGGTCTCGCCGGTTTACGCGCTTTGTATCACGAATACCCGCGCCAGTATTGGATTCTGGTCGGCAGTAGTTTCATCGATCGCTTGGGCGGCGCGCTGCTGTTCCCGTTTTTCACGCTCTACATCACCCGCAAGTTCGACGTTGGTATGACCCAGGCGGGGGTCATCCTGGGCATTTTCTCGATTTCGGGTTTGTTCAGCAGCCTGTTGGGCGGCGCGCTGGCGGATCGCCTGGGGCGCAAGGGGCTGATGATCTTCGGTCTGGTGATGAGCGCGTCATCCACGTTGGTGATGGGTTTCATCGACCGCTATGAAGTCTTCATGGTCGCTGCCGTCTTCATCGGGCTGCTTTCGGATGTTGGCTCGCCCGCGCAGGCAGCCATGATCGCCGATCTGTTGCCGGAGAAGAAGCGCGCCCAAGGTTACGGCATTTTTCGCGTGGTCTTCAACCTGGCAGTGGTCATCGGTCCGATGCTGGGCGGCTTTCTGGCGGCACGCTCATATTTGCTGCTCTTCATCATCGATGCCGTCGCTTCCACCATCACCGCCATCATCTTTGCCCTCACCATCAAAGAGACCATGAAACCAAAAGTCGAGGGCGAGCCGCAGGAATCGCTGCGGCAGTCGTTTTCGGGCTATTTGCATGTCCTGCGCGATTCTCTCTTCACCTGGTTCCTCGCCGCTACCCTCATCAGCGTTCTGGTCTATATGCAGATGAACACCACCCTGGCGGTTTTCCTGCGCGATACCTATCAGGTCAACGAGCAGATGTTCGGTTATATCCTCAGCCTGAACGCTATCATGGTGGTGCTCTTTCAGTTCCCCATCACCCGTTGGATCGAAAAGTTCCGTCCCATGCTCGTCATGGTGTGGGGCACCCTGTTGTATGCCATTGGCTTTGGTCTGTACGGTTTCGTCGATACCTACCCATTCTTCCTCTTTGCCATGGTGATCATCACCATCGGCGAGATGCTGGTCAGTCCGGTATCGCAATCCATTGTCTCCACCATGGCGCCGGAGGACATGCGTGGGCGTTACATGGCGACCTTTGGGTTTAGCTGGAATTTCCCTTACATCTTTGGCGGCGTTGTCTCCGGCTTGGTGCTCGATAACATGGACCCGCGCCTGTTGTGGTATTTCGCCGGCGGTTTGGGGTTGGTCGCCACCCTGATGTTCTACCTGCTGGGACGGCGTATAGATCGGGCGAGGTTTGATTCCGCAGATGCCCGTTTGGATATTATCGAAAACCTGGAACTCGGTCGCATCACTGCTGAAGAAGCTGCCAGCCAATTCAAGAAGATCAAAGAAAACCGCTGGTCCGCGTTGGCTAAGCCGATCGTTAAGGGCGCCGGCAGCGAGGTGCATATCCGTGTCAGCGATCAACCCGCCAATATCACCCGTAAAGAACTGGTATTGCCGATGGGGTTGGTCTCTACCATCCTGAACACCGATTGTCGCCTTACGGTCGACCTGGAAGCCGGTCTATATGACCATCGCATCCGGCAGATGATTACGCAAAGCCTGGGGGGCGCAGATACGGTCAGCCGGGATGAAACCGCCGGCAGCCAGGTGGAAGTCGTGACCCGCGCCATCGAACCCCCATCCGATGATGAATGAACTTGCCGCCATACCCTTTCGCTATCACCCGCAGATCCTGGCGCGCTTTCCGCAAGTTGCTGGCGCTGCCATGTTGGGCAGTGGGCTTGCCAACCAGCCTGCGTCATCAGGATTGGCGGCTGCCTATCGCGAAGAACAGCAGCGCGTCCTGACTGCCATTGGCGCCACTCCCCTGAGCGAACTGGAAACCCTTGCCGGATGGCGGGCGGCTTTTCGCCAATTCGGCGTCGATCCCACCCAGTACCGCAGCGCAGCCGAAGCGTTACTGCGGCGTTTGACCAAGAAGGGCGATATCCCTTCCATCAGTGCCGTTGTGGATGCCTGCAACCTCGTCAGCATTCGTTATGCCCTGCCGGTTGCCGCCTTCGACCTGCGCCAGGTGGCGCCGCCCATCACCGTGAAGTTCGCCGGTGGCGAGGAAATTTTCCAACTCTTGGGGCAGGAACAGCCCGAGCATCCCCAGCCGGGTGAGGTCATTTTCATCGATGAAAACGGGCATGTAGTGGCGCGCCGCTGGTGTTGGCGCCAGAGTCAGGGCTCCGCTGCCAGCCTGGAGTCGCGGCAGGTGCTCTTCACCATCGAGGCGCAGCACCCCGCTGGTCGTGACCTGGTCGCGCGCGCGATCGCAGACCTGCAGGCGTTGTTGCAGCGCGATTGCGGGGGCGACTACATGCACTGTCTGCTGCCCTGACCTTCGGCGTGCAGCCCGGCGCGGGAGGCGGACTGTCAGCGTCGGCATTCGCAACCCGCATCCCTGGCATGCGGTATTTGCCTGGTTGGCGCTGCAAGAACGGGGCAAGATTTTCGGTTTTTTCCTTGACAAAATAAACTAAACACCGTATATTACTTACAATAAATATACATTGTTTAGTTATAGGAATGATCATGGTACGACCAATCCGTGGAACACACATCGATCTCGAAAAAGCCATCCGCCAAACTGCTTGGCGGCAGATTGCGGAGAAAGGCGCGGCGGCACTCTCGCTGCGCGCCATCGCCCGCGATTTGCACATCACCGCGCCTGCCATCTACAATTATTTTCCCAGCCGCGACGACCTGGTCACTGCTTTGATCGTCGAAGCCTTCACCGCGCTGGCTGATGCCCAATTCGCTGCATTGGAAGGGGTGGCAGAACGGGATCACGCGGCGCGCCTGACCGCCCTCGGCATGGCGTACCGCCGCTGGGCGGTGACGTATCCGCAGCGCTACCAGTTGATTTTTGGCACACCCATTCCTGGCTATCATGCGCCTGGCGAGATCACGGCGCCGGCGGCGGCGCGCAGCCTGACCGCGTTGGTTGGTTGCCTGGAGGCTGCCCGTCGGGATGGAAAGTTGAACATGGTGCCTGCCTCTCACCTGGCAGAATCTCTCACCAACCAGTTGGTCACATGGCAGCAGGCTGTGGCTGCCGAACATCCCTATATCCTCTATCTGGCTTTGATCATCTGGAGCCGTGTTCATGGCATGGTATCGCTTGAATGTGGCAATCAATACCCATCATTCATCGAGACGCCCGAGGCGGTTTTCGATGCGCAGGTGCACTCGCTGGTGGCGGAATATATTACAGCATAGATCGAGATTATTGGGAGATAGACACAATATGAAGATGGTTCAGATCAAACTTGGTTTCTCGAATGCCTGCCTCATCATAGGTGATAAGCCCATCCTGGTGGATACCGGCGTGCCGGGTGAGGAGGATAAGATCCTGCGGGCTGTCGAAGCAGCCGGCGTCCAGCCGGGCGATATTTCGCTTATCCTGCACACCCACGGGCATGCCGATCACGTCGGCAGCACCGCCGCCCTGCGGTCCCGCCTGGGTGTGCCGGTTGCCATCCACCGTGCGGATGAAGCCATGCTGCGCGGGGAAGGCGCGACGAACCGGCTTGAACCGTTGCGCCTCGAATCGCGCTTGATGCTCCCCTTCATCCACCTCCTGGTGAACAAACCACTCACGCCGATCGCCCCGGATCTATTGATCGATGAGGGGACAGACCTGTCAGCCTATGGCGTGGACGTGCGCGTGCTGCATACCCCCGGTCACACCGCCGGTTCGCTCTCGTTCCTGTTGCCGAAAGGCGATGCCATCGTCGGTGATCTCATGATGGGGGGCATCTTGGGCGGTTATCTGGGTAGCGCTCGCCCCAATTACCCCTACTATGCGGACGACCTGGAGGCTCTCCGGCGCAGTATTCGCAAGGTCTGCAATTTGTCGCCCAATCTGCTCTATGTTGGTCATGGCGGTCCGCTGCCTGGCGCGCCCGTTGGGGCTTATTTCTCGAAGATAATTCGATCATAGGAGTTGATCATGTCAGAAACACACGTTATCCTTGGTACCGGAGCGCTGGCTCAGTCCGTCATGCGCGCTTTGCTGAAGCGCGGCAAACCCGTCAAAATGGTCAATCGTTCGGGGCAACGCCCGGCAGATATCTCTGAAGATGTCGTTATCGTGGCTGGTGATGCCTATAATGCCGATTTCGTCCGCACCGTCACCCAGGGCGCTGCGGTCGTCTACCAGTGTGCCCAGCCTGCATATCATGAGTGGCAAACCAGGTTTCTGCCGCTGCAAGCCGCCATACTGGAGGGCGTTGTTACTGGCAGCGCCAAGTTGGTGGTGGGCGAAAACCTCTATATGTACGGCGATACCAACGGGCAGCCGATCCATGATGACCTGCCCTACAGCGCTCGAACCCGCAAGGGCAAGGTGCGCGCAGAAATGGCAAATGCCTTGCTGGAAGCCCACCGCGCCGGCAAGATCAAGGTCGCCATCGCACGCGGTTCGGATTTCTATGGTCCGGTCGTGTTGAATTCTTCACTGAGCGAGCGCACGATCGTGCCGCTGTTGCAGGGCAAACCCGCCGAGGTGGTTGGCGCGCTGGACCTGCCGCACACCTATACCTTCATTAGCGATTTTGGTGAAGCTATGGCGATCCTGGGCGAGCGCGACCAGGCTCTGGGACAGACCTGGCACGTGCCCAACCCGCCCACCCTCACCCAGCGCCAGTTGCTGACGCTCTTCTTCGAAGAAGCCGCTTTGCCCCCCAGGTTTTCCGTCATGGGGCGCTTCATGCTGATGTTTGGCGGTCTTTTCATCCCGGCGGCGCGGGAATCGCTCGAAATGCTGTACGAGTTCGAGCAACCCTTCGTGGTGGATAGCAGCAAGTTCACCCGGGCGTTCGGCGATATCGCCACCCCACACCAGGCGGCTGTCCGTCAGACCATCGCCTGGTACCGCCAGCACCTGCCCGCGTTGTCTGGAAAACAGGGGAGATCATGACCTTCGCACCCGCTCGAACTGGTGGTTTGCTCCGATATTCCCCAGCCAGGCGTTATTTGGGTACAATCACCACCAGTCTGGCAATTTGGAGCATACCATGATAACCATGCCCGATTTTGACCCGCGGCAAGCCCACCGCTTTTACTCCGCCCACTGTTACAACGAGACCTGGCGCTTGCTGAGCCTCCCGAACCGCTCTCGTGAACAGCAGGATGAAATGCTGGCGCTGGCGTATGCCTCCTCCTGGCATTGGTCGCAGCGTGAGGATATCCAACCTGTCAACCGCTCGATCGCTTTGTGGCTGCTCTCGCGGGTGCACGCTGTGCTTGGCGATGCGCCGCAAGCCCGCGCCTACGCCGAAAAATGCCTGCAACTGAGCCGGGAAGCCAGCCTTTCGCCTTTTTATATCGGTTACGCCCACGAAGCCCTGGCGCGCGCTCACAGGCTGTCAGGCGACCAGTCCGGGTTCCAGTTACATCTGGCATCTGCCCGGGAGTGCTTGGCGCGCATTGCCGATGATGAGGAGCGCGACCTGCTTGCGCCTGACCTGGACGCGCTCGCCGGCTAGTTTTTGATTGTGTTGCTGATGTCCCCTAATTTGCCGCCTTTTCCCGTCGTCAGACCGCTATTGATCCCGTTTCCCCCAACTGCTTGGCGAGATCTTCCGGGATGGTCACAGGGTCGATGCCCATTTGCCGGCACAGGATCAACTTGTGCGCTGCCACCTCGATCATCTCGGTCAAATTTGCCGCGCGCCGCAGGTCCGAGCCTGCCACTACCAGCCCGTGATTCTGCATGATGGCGGCGAAACCTTTCTCGCCCATCGCTTGTACCACCGCTTCGCCCAGTTCCGCTGTGCCCGGCGGGATGAACGGCGTCACCGGCACCTCGCCGAAGAAGCACGCATCTGCCGAGATCGGCTGCCAGCGGGTGCCGGTCAGCGCCATCAAGGTCGCGTAGACGGCATGCGTGTGCACCACCGCCTTGACCTCCGGTCGCGCGCGATAGATGGCGCAGTGCATCCGCCACTCGCTCGAGGGTTCGAATTGCGAACCGCTGGCTTTGTTGCCTTGCAGGTCGATGCACGCCATCATGTCCGCCAGCAGGCAGGCTTTGCTCAATCCGGCGGGTGTGATCCACACCTGGTTGGGGTCGCCCGCCACGCGGGCGCTGATGTTGCCGCCCGTGAACGTGATCAGCCCCCTGGCGTAAAGCTCGTTGTTGATTGCCAGCATGTCGTCGCGCACGTCGCCGACCTTGTGTGTCATTGTCCCATCCGTCATCTTTATATTCATATGCTTGCGTTTTACCGTAACCTCGGGATGATGAAAGGAGTCTCCTGTTTGTAAACCAGGTATGGCTCTCCAAAGCGTGCCGCCAGTTCCTTCTCCTCGATGAACTTAAGGTAAACCACCAATAGCAAACCGAAAGTCGTCACCAGCAATAGCGCCGACAGCGAACCCAACCACACCGCCATCCCCAGGTATACCAGCACTGTGCCCAGCGTCATTGGGTTGCGACACAAGCGAAACGGACCGCTCGCCAGCAGTCGCCCCGTCGGCACCATCGGCAGTGGTGTCCCATTGGCATGTGCGTGTTGCGTCCACACCGACCACAGCGCGAACACCAGCCCTGGTACAAATAGTGCCGCCCCCACCACTGCCTGCCAAAAGTCACCTGCCAGGCGCGGCAGTCCGAGCCACCCGTCCAGGGTCCGTGCGCCGAACACGATCAGCAGCGGCATACCCACTACGAATAGCAATGCTCCCACCACCAATGCCAGCGTCCGCCGCGCCGCGGTGTTCTTTACCTTGGACCATCCTACGACCCGCTCGATCATCCCTGCATCCATTTTCTATGTATCCATCATAGCATAACTCTCACTTTGGTGTCGATGGCTGCGCTGCATGTTGGTGCCTTGATAATCTGTCCCGCGTCATCGTTCGACCGGTCGTTTGTATGGAATGTTGTCTTGCCAAAGAATATCCAGTCAAAACAAATCATCCCACTGCGTCATAGCATTCGAACTAAAAAAAGAATGCCTTATGGCATCAACCAGGGGCATTCGTTCTCACGTTGCCAAACGGACTGGATGGCTTTGCCATGTGCAACCCACTTTTTTCATTTGACTAGTCACCCGGAATCCGGTTATAGTATGGAGATACTGCCATGAACACCACGAGGTAAGCCATGCCGATGACCGACCCCGCAGCCTACGACCCTGAGAACATCACCAACCCCAACAACTACATCAACCGTGAACTGGCGCTGCTTGCCTTCCAATACCGTGTGCTGGAAGAAGCCATGGACCCTGCCAACCCGCTGCTCGAACGGGTCAAATTCCTTGCCATCGTTGGCGCCAACCTGGATGAATTCTTCATGGTGCGCGTCGGCGGGCTAGAACTCCAGCAGATGGAAGGCGTTACCGACCTCTCCATCGACGGCATGACCGCCGCCGAGCAGCTCGCTGCCATCCGCCGCGAATCCTACAAGCTCATGAAGGAAGCCCGCCGCTGCTTCCACGAGGTGCTCATCCCTGAACTTGATAACGCCGGCATCCACGTGCGTGACTATGCCGACCTGCCCGAAAAGCAGAAAGCCGTTGCCGACGAGTATTTCCATCAGGTGGTTTATCCCGTGCTCACCCCGCTCGCCTTCGACCCCGGACACCCCTTTCCCCACATATCCAACCTCTCCCTCAACCTGGCGGTTGCCATTGAAGATCCTCAACATAACCGCCGCTTCGCCCGCGTCAAAGTGCCGGATTCATTCCCTATCCTTATCCCGCTCAAAGCCTCCTCCGGTTCAGTGCGCAAGGACGGCACCGTTCCTTACAATCACTACTTCGTCTGGAACAGCCATGTCATCAAAGCCAACCTCGCCAGCCTTTTCCCGGGCATGAAGGTGGTCGAAGCCCATGCCTTCCATGTTACCCGCAACGCCGATCTTGAGATCCAGGATCTGGAATCCGATGACCTGCTTGAGACGATGGAAGAGAACGTCCGCAAGCGCCGCTTTGGGCACGTCGTCCGCCTGATGGTGCAAACCGACATGCCGGAATTCATCCGCCAGACGCTGGTCGAGAACCTACTCATGGATCCCAAGGATGTCTATATCATGGAACCGCCGCTTTCGCTCGGCGCCATCATGCAGATGACCCGTATCGAACGCTTGGACCTCAAATACCGCTCCTTCCAGCCCGCCATCCCTGAACCGCTCAGACCCAGCCTCATCGAGCGCACTGCCCCCATCTTCGACGCCATCCGCACCCAGGATATCCTCCTCCACCAGCCCTATGACTCCTTCTCGCCGGTGGTCGAGTTCTTGCGCGCTGCCTCGCGTGATCCCAAGGTGCTTGCCATCAAGATGACCCTCTATCGCGTGGGCAGCAACTCGCCCGTTGTGCAAACGCTGTTGGAAGCCCGCCGCGATTATGGAAAGCAGGTCGCCGTCCTGGTCGAATTGAAAGCCCGCTTCGACGAAGAATCCAACATCAGTTGGGCGAAGATGCTAGAGCAGGAAGGCGTCCACGTGACTTACGGTTTGGTCGGCTTGAAGACCCACTGTAAGATCGCCCTGGTCGTGCGCCAGGAGGGGGAAGGCATTCGCCGTTACATCCACCTCGGCACCGGCAACTACAATCACATCACCGCCAGCATGTACGAGGATTTGGGACTTTTCACCGTGGATGACGACATCGGCGCCGATGCCTCGGACCTCTTCAACTATCTCACCGGCTACTCCCTCAAGCAGGATTATCGCAAATTGTTGGTGGCGCCCATCAACTTGCGCCAGGGCATCAGCCAATTGATCCAGGACGAGATCGACCTGCACAAGCGCAACGGACACGGTCACCTCATCTTCAAGTTCAACTCGCTCTCGGATGCCGGATTGATCCGTCAGCTCTACCAGGCGTCGCAAGCTGGCGTCAAGGTTGACCTGCTGGTGCGCGGGCTGTGCTGCCTGCGCCCCGGCATCCCCGGGCTCAGTGAGAACATCCGCGTCATCAGCATCGTGGGGCGTTTCCTGGAGCACAGCCGTGTCTACTACTTCCGCAACGGCGGCTCGCCGCGCGTTTACATGGGCAGCGCCGACCTGATGCCGCGCAACCTGGATCGCCGGGTGGAGGTGCTCTTCCCGGTCGAGGATCCCAACCTGGCGCAGCATGTCCATAGCAAGATCCTGCGGGTTTACCTCTCGGATAACGTCAAATCCCGCCTCATGCAGCCGGATGGCGCTTATGAGCGTATCCAACCGCGTTCCCGCCGTTACCTGCGCAACGTGCAGGAGATGTTGATCAAACACGAATCGCTGCCGGCGGATGAGGAAGACGCCTGATCCCCGGTCAGGGTGAAAATATCACCCGCCGCGAAACGCCCGAGAACATGCTCGCGGACAGGACGCGGCGGGTGATCATAACGATGGTTGTTGTTCTGGGTCTAGACCCGCGCCGGCTGGCTGGCGCCCTCCTGCATTGCCTGCCGGTTGAGCGGCAGCAACTTTTGATGGCGCTCCGGCAGGTGCTCTTTCAGCGCCTTGTCTACCGCTTCCATTGAAACCACCGGCAACTGCGCCAGCAGCCCACCCAGCAGCACCATGTTGGTCATGCGGCGGTCGCCCAACCGTTCGGCGATCTCGTTGGCGGGGATCTCCACCACGGTGATGTCCGGGCGCTGGCAAGGGCGGTCCACCATCGAGGTGTTCACCACCAGCACCCCGCCCGGCGCAACCAGGGCTTCATACTTGTCCAATGAAGGCAGGTTCATCACGATGGCAGCTTGCGGGTGTTTGACGAATGGCGAACCGATCTCCTCGTCTGCCACCACCACCGCGCAGTTCGCCGTGCCGCCGCGCATTTCCGGTCCGTAGGACGGGATCCAGGTGACCGCTTTGTCCTCTTCCATGGCAGCGTACGCCAGCAACTGTCCGGCGAAGAGCACGCCCTGCCCGCCAAATCCTGCGATGATGATCTCGGTTTGCATGTTCACCTTCCTCCTAGAAGCGTAATCCAGCCAGCGCCGGGTTGACTTTGTAGTCCCCGATTGGGTAGAATGGGATCATCGCTTCCTCCAGCCACTTCAGCGATTGCAGCGGTGTCATCCCCCAGTTGGTTGGGCACACCGAGAGCAATTCCACAATCGAGAAGCCCATCCCGCGTGCCTGCACCTCGAAGGCGGTGCGCAGCGCTTTCTTTGCCATGCGCACGTTCTTGGGATCGTGTAGGCTCCGGCGCACCGAATAAGAGGTACCTTCCAACGTTGCCAGCAGTTCCGCCGCCTGCATCGGGAAGCCCTGTGTTTCCACATCGCGCCCGTTGGGGGAGGAGGTGGTTTTCTGCCCCGGCAGCGTGGTGGGCGCCATCTGACCGCCGGTCATGCCGTAGTTGGCGTTGTTGATGAAGACGACGGTGATGTTCTCGCCGCGGGCGGCGGCAGCCACCACCTCGCCCATCCCGATCGATGCCATGTCGCCGTCGCCCTGGTAGGTGAACACGATCCGGTCGGGCAGGCAGCGCTTGATGCCGGTCGCCATCGCCGGCGCGCGCCCGTGCGGCGCCTGAACGAAGTCGGTGTTGAAGTAGTTGTACGCGAACACCGAGCAGCCCACCGATGCCACCCCGATGGTGCGTTGCCGCACTTGCATCTCATCCAGCACTTCAGCCACCAGCCGGTGCGCCACCCCGTGGGTGCAGCCCGGGCAGTAGTGGGTATCGACTTCCATCAGCGATTCCGGTCGCTGGTAGACGACCTGTTCCAGTTCATGTTGTGCGGTATCCATTGTCATCTCCTCAGTTCGCGCGCGGCATGCGTTCCAGCCACCGGTCGCGCGGATGCCCGCTCATCGGCACCTGACCATTGACCATGCGTTTGATCTCGCCCAGGATCTCATCCGGGAAGGGCACTACCCCGCCCATGCGTCCATAGAACTCCACCGGTTTTCTGCCTGCTACGGCTGCCATCACGTCATCCAGCATCTGACCGGCGTTCATCTCGGTCACCAGGAAGCCCTCCACTCGCTCGCTCAAGTCTGCGATCACCTGCCGCGGGAATGGGTTCAGGCTGATGGGGCGCAACAGCCCCACGGGGATGCCCTCGGCGCGCGCAGCCCGAACCGCCGAAAGCGCGATGCGCCCCGCCGAGCCGAAGCCGGTCACCACGTACCTGGCATCTTCCAGGTAATATTCCTTGTAGCGTACTTCGTTCGCCTGCACTTCCTGCCAACGCCGCTCCAGGCGCAAATTGGTCACTTCTTCATCCGGCGGGTTCAGGTAGATTGAAGATAGGGTACGCCGTTTGCCGTCATCCCCGCCGCGCACTGCCCAATCCGGGATGGCGGTCTTCAGCGGCGCCATTGGCGGCAGTTCCCCTGGTTCCATCATCTGCCCCAGGCTGCCGTCGATCAGCACCACTACGATGGCGCGGTACTTCTCCGCCAGGTCGAACGCCAGCACCGTCAGATCGATTGCCTCTTGCACGCTGGCAGGCGCCAGCACGATCGGGTGCATGTCGCCGTGCCCGCCCCCATGCACGATCTGGTTGTAGTCCGCCTGCGCCGGGGCAATGTTGCCCAAGCCCGGTCCGCCGCGCATCACGTTCACCAACACCATCGGTACTTCGGTGCCGGCGATGTAGGAGAGACCTTCCATCATCAGGCTGATGCCGGGACTGGAGGACGAGGTCATCACGCGCTTGCCGGTGCAGGCTGCACCATAGACCATGTTGATGGCGCCCAGTTCGCTTTCCGCTTGCACGAACGCCCGACCCAGTTCCGGCATGCGCACAGACATCCACTCCAGTAACTCCGTCTGCGGTGTAATCGGGTAGCCGAAATAAGCATCCAAACCCGCCCGGATGGCGGCTTCGGCGATGGCGGTGTTGCCTTTCATCATCTCTTTTGCCATCTTGTCCTCTCCTACGCTTCTGCGCTCGCCGCCCGCTGGCTGACCTCGCGGTAGACCGTGATGGCAGCTTCCGGGCAGACGATGGCGCAAATGCCGCAGCCGGTGCACCCGGCTTCGATCAACTCTGCCGGGTGATAACCTTTGGTGTTCAACCGTTCTGCTGCCATCGAGATGACGTCCTGCGGGCAGGCGTCGGTGCATAGTTCACACCCTTTGCAGCGGTTTTCATTGACTTCGATTCGACCCTTTGGGGGCATGCACAACCTCCTTTTGAGTGAGTTGTGAAAGTGTAATTCCGAGATTTTGGACAAAAACAGGCGCAATCCACCTGCTTTGATTATCCATTTAATATCCTTTTTCGTTTAGTGTCAAGCGTCCTCACTGCTTGATACAAAGATAATCATCTTGATTTGCACTATAATTGATGTAATTAACGCAAGTTGCTGCTTATTGGAAAAGTAGCGTCATTCTGAGCCGAAACGGAGCGAAGGCGAAGAATCTCATTATTTCCTTACCATGCATCCATGTTACGGAGAGCCGCCAATCCAAAAGCAGTGTCTCAGAATGGCAAGGCGGCAACCTGGGTTAATTAAACCGAAAGTGAGGTTTTCCTCCATGTTCATTCTGCCGACTTCTGACCGCGAATCCAAACGAGCCAAAGGGAAGGATAAGAAAAAAACGTCGCCGTGGGTGATCGTCACTGCCATTGTTGGCGTCGTGTTGATCGTTGGCGTGGTCGCGCAGGCGTTGTTCCCCAACCCCGCCATTGGCAACTTGTTCGGCGGTGTCAACGCCGATGAACTTTACCAACAGGCGCAGGATCAAATCGAAGCCGGCGAGTCGGATGCCGCCCTGCAAACGCTGGCGCAGCTCATCGCCAGCGACCCGGAATACACCGAGGCTTACCTGGCGCGCGCCGGGCTGCTGCTGGATCTCGAGAGTGAGGATGCTGATGAAGTCAAAGCCAACCGCCAGCAGGCTCAGGATGATTTGGGGGTCGTGATCGAAGCGCAGCCCGGCAACGCCGAAGCCTATTTTTTGCGCGGCAAAGCCGCACTGTTGCTCGGGCAGGTCAACAATGCCATTGTCGATTTCAACAAGTCCACCGAACTCGACCCGCGCGACTTGGAGGTGTATAAATTGCGCGGTCAGGCGTACCTGTTGACCTCGCTCATCCCGCAAGCCCTCAACGACTTCAACTACATCCTCAGCCAGGAACCGGACAACGCCGAAGCGCTGTTGCTGCGGGCGCAGACCAACGGGGTCAACGGCGACCTGGAGGCTGCCCTGAAGGACATCAACAAAGTGCTGGCTGCGGATCCGCAGTCCATCAATGCGCTGGCATTGCGCGCCGAGGTCTACTTCAACCAACGGGAATATGAAAAAGCCCTGGCGGATTATGACAGCCTGGCGCAGTTGCAGCCGGATAACGCCGGTGTCTACTTCAGCCGTGGCAACACCCGGTTCGCGCTCAACGAACTGGAGGAAGCTATCGCCGATTGGGATAAATCTATCGAACTGGACCCCACCAGCTCGGAAGCCTTCGGCAATCGCGGCGTAGCATTGACCAGCCTGGAGCGTTACGCCGAAGCCATTGCTGATTTCGAGAAAGCCATTGAACTCAACCCGGAGGATGCCAAAGCCTATAATGACATGGGCATGGCTTATTATGCGCAGGAGAAACGGGAGGATGCCCTCGCCGCCTTCGATAAAGCCATCGAGTTGAACCCCAGGTTTGCCGATGCTTACTTCAACCGCGGCAACGTCCGCCGTGACTCTGAGCTTTATGACGATGCCCTGGTGGATTTCGATAAAGCCATCGAGAACAACCCCCAATTCATCAACGCATACAATAACCGCGGCAACCTGTACCTTTCCGCCGGCGCGTATGCCGAAGCCCAGGCGGATTTTGCGGCGGCGCTTGAACTGGCGCCCAACTACAACCTGCTGCATTTCAACCTCGGTCTTGCGAACATGGGTCTGGGCAACCTGGAGGATGCCATCAAGAACTTTGACCGGGCGGAGCAATTGGGTTTGGACCTCCCGGATATATCCTTTCAGCGCGGGGTGGTTTATTACGCGCTGGGCGACCGCGCCAATGCCATTGCCAACTGGGAGAAAGTGATTGAAGCCGCGCCCGAATCGGTCGAGACGCTTTTCAACCTGGGCGTGGTTTGGTTCGAGGTGGGCGAGTTCGATAAATCGCTGGCATACATCGATAAAGCCATCGAATTGGCGCCGGACTACGGGCAGGCGTATTACACCCGTGCCAATACCCTGGCGCAGTCCGGAAAGTACCTGGCATCGATCCCGGATTACACCAAAGCCATCGAACTCGAAGCGCAACTGCCGCTGGCGTATTTCAACCGTGGGGTTGCCTACTACAATACGCAGCAGTTGAAGCTTGCCACTGCCGATTTCCAGATGGCATACCAATTGACAGATGATGAGAGCCTGAAACAATTGGCGGCGGGTAATCTTCGTCGCCTGGGAGCCAAACCCTTGGAGGAATCTGCGTCAACCCCCACCCCCACACCTTGATCTACTTGAAAACTGTACAAAGGATGAGGAAACTAACTAAGATAGGAACTAGGATAGGATTGACAAACCTGGGTGGTTTGGCTATAGTAAACATGGTTGGGGAGTAGCTTCCTTCCAAAAGGCGGGCTGTCGTCAAGACGGATTGAACATCCCGGTAGCCCGGCGCACACCTGTGATAGCAAGACCACCACAATCGTGGCGGTCTTTTCCATTAACCCTCCACGGATTGAATATAATTAGATCGTTGGGAGAAAACATCGTGGACGAATGGTACCAGCTTGATGTGGAACAAAATCTAAAGAAATTGGATGTGGACCTCAGCGTTGGTCTGGATGCGGCGGAGGCGCAGCGACGCCTGGAAAGATACGGCGCCAATGAACTGGTTGAACGAGATCAGAAAAGATTCTGTGGGAACAGTTGACCGGATTCATGGTGCTGATCTTGCTGGCATCGGCGATCATTTCGGCGTTCCTGCATGAATACACCGAAGCCATTACCATCCTGGTCATTGTGGTACTGAACGCCATCCTGGGTTTTACCCAGGAGTATAACGCCGAGAAAGCCATGTTGGCGCTCAAACGCATGGCAGCGCCGCTGGTGCGCGTGCGGCGCGGTGGACACTTGGTGGAACTCGATTCGCGCCTGGTGGTACCGGGCGATATTGTCCTGCTGGAAGCCGGCAGCGCTGTACCGGCTGACTGCCGGGTGGTCGAATCGGTCAACCTGCGCGCGCAAGAGTCGGTGCTGACGGGCGAATCCGAACCGGTTAGCAAAATCACCACCCCGCTCATGGGTGAGAACATCCCGCTGGGTGACCAGAAGAACCGCTTGTTCATGGGCACCGTCATCACCTTCGGTCGCGGCGTGGCGGTCATCACCGAAACGGGTATGCAGACCCAATTGGGTCGCATCGCCGACCTGATCCAAACCGTGGGCGTTGAATTGACCCCGCTGCAGCGACGGCTTGATAAGCTCGGCAAAAGCCTGGCTATCGTGGCGCTGGGGATCGTGGCGGTCGTTTTTACGCTTGGGTTGTTGCGTGGTGAGGATATCCGTGTGATGTTCCAGACCGCTATCAGCATGGCGGTTGCCGCCATCCCGGAAGGGTTGGTGGCGGTGGTGACCATCGCGCTGGCGCTCGGCGCGCAGCGCATGTTGCAGCGCCGTGCCCTCATCCGCAAACTACCGGCGGTCGAAACGCTCGGGTCGGTCACCGTCATCTGTTCCGATAAGACCGGCACCCTGACCGAGAACCGCATGACCGTCACGGTGGCGGATGTTGCCAATCACACGCTCGACTTGCAGGAACGTGTGCACGAATACAGCCCGCGTATCTCGTCCGAAGAAGTGAATCACCCGGTGGTGATCGATTATCCCGCCATCGCCATGTTGCTGACCGGTGCGGCGTTGTGCAATGATGCCGTGCTGGAAGCCAATACGGCGCAGGGCGAAGGCTTCTCCGCCGTGGGTGACCCAACCGAGGGGGCGTTGGTGGTGGCGGCAGCGCGCGCTGGCTTGTGGAAGGACAAACTGGAGCGGGGTCTGCCGCGCGTCAGCGAGCTGCCCTTCGACTCTCAGCGCAAGCGTATGACGACCGTCCACCAGATGCAGCCGGATCGATTCCCGACGGTGCTCAAGCACATCTTCGATCAGCACCCGCGCGATCGCATGGAGGATTATCTCACCATCACCAAGGGCTCGGTCGATGGCATGCTTGCCATATCGAACCGCGTTTGGGATAACGGACGGGTGGAGCCGATGGACGATGCCTGGCGCGAGCGCATCAGCAGCGCCAATGATCGCCTGGCTCAGAATGGCATGCGCGTTTTGGGTGTGGGCTTCCGTATGCGTGGCAACTCCGAAGTGGATGACGCCGCCAACCCGCTCGAGAGCGACCTGGTTTTCGTTGGTATGGTCGCCATGATCGACCCGGCGCGCAAGGAAGCAGAAGCTGCTGTCCGGATTGCCAAATCCGCCGGTGTGCGCTCGATCATGATCACTGGCGACCATCCGCTGACGGCGCTTTACATCGCGCGGCAGCTTGGCATCACTGATGGGAACAAAGCCATCACCGGACAGCAACTGGAGGATATCTCGCTTGAGGACTTACGCCAACTGGTGGAGGACGTGCCGGTTTATGCGCGTGTCTCACCCGAACACAAACTCAAGATTGTCCAGGCGCTGCAGGAAAACGGTCATATCGTCGCCATGACCGGTGATGGCGTCAACGATGCACCAGCGCTCAAGCGCGCCGATATCGGTGTGGCGATGGGTATCACTGGCACCGATGTCAGCAAGGAAGCCTCGGACATGGTGCTGCTGGACGATAATTTCGCCACCATCGTCGCCGCGGTGGAAGAAGGGCGTCGCATCTATGACAACATCCGCAAGTTCATCCGCTACACCATGACCTCCAACGCCGGCGAGATCTGGGCGGTGTTGCTGGCGCCCTTCTTTGGGATGCCGCTGCCACTCTCGCCGCTGCAGATCCTGTGGGTCAACCTGGTGACCGATGGCGTGCCGGGTTTGGCGCTGACGGTGGAACCGGCGGAGAAGGATACCATGCAGCGCCCGCCCTATTCGCCCAAGGAAAATTTCTTCGGGCGCGGTATGCTGCGTGAGATCATGTGGATTGGTTTGTTGATCGGCGTGGTCTCGTTCGGGGTTGGCTTCTGGGCATTCCGCGCCGGCATGCCTTCCTGGCAAACGCTGGTGTTCACCACCCTCACTTTCGCCCAGATGGGCAATGTGCTGGCGCTGCGCTCGGAGCGCTATTCGCTGCTCAAGATCGGATTGCTGAGCAACAAGCCGATGCTGGGTGCGGTCCTGATGACCTTCCTGCTGCAATTGGCAGTGATCTATGTGCCTTTCCTGCAGAGTGTCTTCGAAACTGTACCGCTGACGCTGATGGAATTGGGGTTGTGCATCGGTTTGGCAATCCTGGTATTCCTGACGATCGAAATGGTCAAGCTCATCCGGCTCAAGACCAGCAAGGTCTGATTAGCGCCACATCCATGGCATCCCAGGGATGCCTCAAAAGAAGATTGTCACTCTGCCTGCCCTCCTGAAGGACATCGGCACCATGTGCCGGTCAGGCAGGGAGCGCAGCGCAGAGTCTTTCATTACCGAACGAGGTGCTTTTCCCGGCGGGGACTTCGCGCTTCGTTCAGCATGACCATCGCGACTTTTTAGACCACCCCAAAAGGTTGCGCCTATCGGTAATCTGCGCCGATCACCACCGCCGCATCCACCGGCAGCGAGCCGGTCTTGACGATCAGCACCGCCCCGTCCATCGTCCAGCCGCGCGGCGCTAAACCAAGCGCATCCAGGTTGGCGGCCTTCGTCAGCGTTTCGCCGTCGAGCGTCACACTGGCGGGTGCGGCGCCGGTGGGCGTGTGGACTTCGACCTGCCAGCCGCGCACTGCCGGCGCACCGTCATAATCGCCCACGGCGCCGCCGATCATCACCCTGACTTGCCCATCCTGCATCTGTTGCGAGAACGGCGTCCTTCGTAGCGCGCCGCGCTGGTAGGCGGTGGTCAGTCCGTCGTCCTCGTACAGCGTGAAAGTGGTGCCTTCTTCCGAGGCGTAGACCCGCAGGATCAGGTCATCCACCTGCGAGCCGTCGCGCCGCATGCCCATCAGGTTCATGCTTTGCTCGTCCACCGGCATCAGTGGCAGGATGGCGCCGGCGCGCACATATAACGGTAGGCGGAATACCTCACCATCCATGACGCTGACCGGTCCGATCTCCTGACCGACGCTTTCGATCCAGGTATGCGCATAGAAATCGATCCATGACCCTGCTGGCAGATAACCGCGGGCAGTGGTGGCAGCCAGGTTGGTGGCGGTGATCGCCATCAGGTCGCGCCCGATCATCTTCTGAGCGCCCATCTCGCGTAGATTGGCATCTTGTGGGTAATACAGCACCGGCGGCGCGATGACCGCTTCGCCTGCCAGCCAGGCGCGGTGCGCCAGCGAATAATAATAAGGCGAGAGCGCGTAACGCAGGCGCAGGTTTGCCAGGTTGCTGGCAGTATTCCCAATGCGGTCGGGCGCGGTCTCCTCGTTGTTATCCAGGTTGATGGTGTGCGGGCGGATGGGTACGTCCAGCAGCGCCGAGTGCGCAAACCAGCGCGTATAGACTTCGTCGAAATAAGCGTCAGCTACCAACCCGGTATTGCCGCCTTCGCCCTTGCGGTAGAAGCCGCCGATATCCGAGCCGTAATAATCGATGCCTGAAAGTGAGAGATGCATCTGGGTGTTCATCCACGCCGCCTGAGTGGTCATGGTGGAGCACACATCGCCGGACCACATTGCCACACCGTAGCGCTGGCTGCCGGCAGTGCCAGAGCGCGTAAGGATGAACGGTCGCTGCGCCACGTTGTTGCGTTGGTATCCCTCGTAGATGCTCTGGCTCCAAAGCAGGTTATAGAGATTGTGAACATCATCTTCGAAGCGCAGCGTCTCATCGCCAAAGGGTATGCCGTGGTACCAGCCGATCGGGCTAAACAGTTCTGGTTCACCCAGGTCGGTCCAGTGCGCGAAGACGCCGGCATCGATCAACGGCTGGCGTTTGTTATCGTGCCACCAGGCAGCCGCTTGCGGGTTGCTCCAATCGATCATGCCGCCCTTGCCCCACCACGGATTGTCGGTCAGGTAGACCGGCTCGCAGTCTTCGCAGGTTTTCACCAGGAAGCCCGCCTCCGCCATTGCCTGGTGCTCCGGCAGGTTTTTCCCGATATAGGATTGCTCGATCGTCATGATGCGCACGCCCTCGTCATCCAACAGGCGCGCCAGGGTATCCGCAGCGTTCGGGAAGGCGTTTTCGTCCCAGTCCAGCGTGCCCATGCGCGTATCGTCCGAATTGGACTGGATGCCGCCGTACCATTGCAGGTCGAGCACGAAACCGTCCACCGGGAAGCCGTTCTGGCGCAGGCTGCGTAGCTTGTCCTCCAGTTCGTCCCAACTGTCATAGCCGTACTCCGAAACCCACAGCCCGAATGCGGGTTTCGGGGGCACGGGCGGGTGACCGGTCAAATCGAGGTAATCCTGGCGCAGGTCGTTCAAGTCGGGACCACTCATCACATATAGCCTCACCGGGCTGCTGCCGTCGATGTTGACCAGCCAGGGTTCCTTGCTGAAGTTCCAGTACTGGGCGTGTGGGTTATCCAGGAACAGCGCGTAAGCCTGGTCGCCTGCACCCAGGAAATAAGCCACCGGCATCTGGGTGTTGCCGGCGAAGCAGTAATTGAAAGGCTCCATGATGTTCCCGAACTCGCCGGGGATGCGGGTATCACCGTTCCAGTCGCTCGCCGTCTCGCCTGGCTGGCGAAATTTTTGTCCCAAGCCATAGACGTGCGTGAAGGACTCTCGTGTCAGCTTGATGGACTTGATCTTTGCGACGAGTTTATCCGGGCACAGCGTTGTCAGCGTCAGCGCCGGGTTGCGCTCGCTGTCGATCAGCGTGACGCACAGACTGGCAGTGTCCACCTGAACGGTCAGGGCGGGCGTGAGGAGCGTGTTGTCCTCGATGCGATAGGCGCTGGGACCGGTGAAATCGGTTTTGGCAACCATCACTGTGGTCGCAATGGTGTCGGTATCCACCGGTGCGGGATCACCATATGAGAATTCCAGGTGCGCCAGGTCATCCGCCAGCAGTTCCACCACCAAGTGCGCCTCCCCACTGCTGAAGACCGCCCGCACTGGCGCCCCGTTGCCCGGCAGCAGGTCGGCGGTGGGTGCGGCAGGTTGGCGGGTGACCGCCGTGGGCAGCGGGCTGGTGCAGGCAGTCAACACGAGCAGGGAAAGGATCAGCAACTTCTTCATGGCACACCTCGCAACTTGGATGTACCATCACTATAGCCGATTGGGGCGGGGGAGGCAAGGTAAAGACAATTGATGATCGTAAGCCTATACGTACATCTTGATAAACTCTAGACGACGGTTAAAATTCACCTGCTTACCGGACGGTCGGTAAATTACCTGGTAAAGGATTATCGAAATGGAACAACGCAAGCGCAATCAGATCATGGTTCTCCTGTTTTTTGGTGTGTTGATGGGCGCGTTGGATATCGCCATCGTTGGACCGGCGTTGCCCGCTATTCGCAATGAGTTCACGTCCATCAATGAACGCATGTTGGCATGGATGTTCTCGATTTATGTCCTTTTTAATTTGATCGGGACGCCGTTGATGGCGAAATTATCGGACCTTTACGGAAGAAGATGGATCTATATCCTCGATATCTTTTTGTTCGCCATTGGCTCGCTGGTTGTGGCGTTATCGCCCACATTCACGGTGGTGTTGGTGGGGCGCGCCATCCAGGGTTTCGGCGCCGGGGGTATTTTCCCGGTCGCGAGTGCCGTCATTGGTGATACCTTCCCGCCGGAAAAACGGGGTGGCGCGCTGGGATTGATCGGGGCGGTGTTTGGGCTGGCTTTTATCATCGGTCCAATTCTTGGCGGCGTTATTCTCTCCCAGGCGACCTGGCATTGGCTGTTCCTGATCAATTTGCCGGTCGCGCTGATCTTGATCGTCTTTAGCTTCAGTCTGTTGCCATCACAGAAACAAACCGATGTCCCGCCGTTCGATTGGGTCGGCATGCTGCTGCTTTCCGGGGCGCTTGCAGCCCTGGCGTTTGGCTTGGGCAATATCGATACCACAGCATTTTTCACCAGTTTGCTCAGCAGCGATGTGCTGCCGTTCTTGATCGCCGCTGTGGCGCTGGGGCTGGCTTTGATCCGGGCAGAAAAGAGGGCAGCTTACCCAATTTTGAAACCGGATCTGTTCAAAAGCCGCCAGCTTCAATTGGGGTATGTCATAGCTGCCGGTTCTGGTCTGGGTGAAGCCAGCCTGGTTTTCCTGCCGCTTTTGGCAGTCGCCGCATTGGGGGTGAAAGAATCCCAGGCAAGTTTCTTGTTGATGCCGGTCGTGCTTGCCATGGCGGTTGGCTCTCCCCTGGTCGGCAGGCTGCTGGATAAAGTGGGATCGAAACGTGTCATTCTGGTTGGCGCGGTCGTTCTGGCGACCGGTATGTTCCTGGTCTCCCGCTTCGCTTCCGGGATGTTCACTTTCATCCTCTCAGGTGCTTTGATCGGATTTGGATTGGCAGCGTTGCTAGGTGCTCCCGTCCGCTATATCATGTTGAATGAGGTCAAAGCCACGGAAAGATCGATGGCGCAAGGTGTGGTGACTGTGTTCACCAGTATTGGTCAATTGGTCGGCAGTGCAGTGGTTGGCGCAGTTGCGAACTCATTGGGTGGCGGCATCCCCGGATATTCCGCGTCGTACCTTGTGATCGGTATTGTGTCAGCGTTCCTGATTGTTGCAGCGCTTGGGTTGAAGTCGCGCTCAGAGGAGTTGAACTCCATCGCGGTTTAGTGGATCATGGTATTTATTAGATGATAGTGAACGTGACCGGCATTGGGATATCCAATACCTTGATATGATGGAACATTCGGCGGATGACACTCTCGATGTGCGCGACCGGATTCTTCATGCTGCGGTGCGCCTGTTTGCTGCCAGGGGCTATCATGGCGTCTCGATGCGTGAAATAGCAGACGCATGTGGTATATCCAAAGCCGCGCTGTACTATCACTTTCAAGACAAACAAGCATTGTTTTTAGACATCCTTAACGGAAATCTCCGGATCATGATCGACTTGATCGATTCGATCGACCAACCCGGACGTAAGACCGAGGTTGTTTTGAGAGCGCTTGGCGATGCCATCATTTCCCTGCCGGCAGAGCAACGGGCTGTCATCCGCCTGGGTTCGCAGGAGGTATCCAACCTGGAGGATGGCGCCCGTGAGCAGTTCACAGAAATATATCATCTCCACTTCATCTCGCGCATCGCCAAGATCATCGCCGCTGGGATCTCTTCAGGAGAATTCCGCCCGGTTGAACCGCAAATAGCGGCTTGGGTTTGGCTGGGCATGATGTATCCGTTCCTTTATGCCGGCGGAGAACACATCACCATGGCGCCCGAAAAAGCCGGGCAGATTTTCGCGATCTTTTTCGATGGGATCAAAAAGGGTGGCTAGTCGCCGGCGCATTTTCATTCAATGCTGTCAACGCAGCTATGAATGGTTGGCGCCGCCTGGCAGGATGATCAGTATCGTTTTATCCTGCTGACTTTTTAATGTTAATGGCAAGTGATGGTTATCGCTTGAAGCGCTGAATCTTTTGTAATCCATTCCCCTTTCGTGTAAAATAATGGAATAGATTAAAAGCACCTGAGGGATCATGCTTCAACAGGGAGAAGTTGTCAACAACCGCTACCGCATTGCCAGGACGATCGCGCAAGGGGGATATGGCGTCGTCTATCGCGCCTGGGATATGAACCTCAACTGTCCCTGTGCCCTGAAAGAGAACCTGGAAACATCCATCCCCGCCCAGGCGCAATTCGAACAGGAAGCTGTTTTCCTTTCACGGCTGCGCCATCCGAACTTGCCGCGCGTCAGCGATTACTTCTTTATATCCGGGCGCGGGCAATACCTGGTGATGGACTTCGTCGAGGGTGAGGATTTGCAGACCCGCCTGCTCAAAGCCAACGCACCGCTGCCGGAATCCGAGGTGATGCCGTGGGTTCTTCAGGTATGTGACGCGCTTCTCTACATGCATAGCCAATCGCCGCCCATCATCCACCGCGATATCAAACCCGCCAATATCCGCATCACGCCTGAGGGCAATGCCATGTTGGTGGATTTCGGCGTCTCCAAAGCCTTCGACCCCGGTCGTCGCACTGCTGCGGTTGCTCGCGCAGTCAGTTCAGGTTTTTCACCGTATGAACAGGATAGTTATGGGTTGACGGATGCCCGTTCGGATGTCTATGCCCTGGCTGCTACTGCATACGCGCTGCTGACCGGCGAAGAGCCATGTGGAAGTCTGGCGCGCAAGATGGGAACCGCTACGCTCAAAGAACCGCGTGCTCTCAACCCGTCCATTTCGCCCGCAGTGGAGACCGCCTTGCTCGAAGCGATGGCGATCGAACCGGAGGATCGCGTTCAGAGCGTGTCGGAATTCCGCCATTTGCTCACCCAGCAGCCGGTTGACCTTCAGACGATGCCGGATACCGTTACAGTGCCACATATTGGAGCGTCGCCCATCGCCACCCTGCCGGCGCAGCCTTTCGATGCCTCGCAGCCGCAGCCGGTCGAAAAATCGCACCGCACCGGCTACATTATCGCCGCCATCGCGGCTGCCGGGTTGCTGTTGTTGGCGCTGTTAGGCGGGTTTGTTGTTCTCACTCAATTCGACCTTTTCCCGTCCATCGTCACGCAGGGGCGCACGCCCACGGTGGCGCTGGCGGTGTCCGCCAGCCCTGCGTCCGTGATCAGCGCCACCGCCGAGCGACCGCAATTTTCGATGACCCTCATCCCGGCAGCCTCTGGCACGCCGGACCCCTCTTCCAACTTTGCTTATCTTTCGAGCTTGGTTTATGAGGACAGCGAGGATGTGCTTACACCGGGGTACTATCTTGATCGCGCCAGGGGTCGCAATGACCAGGCGATCATTCTCAGCCTGGGATGGTGCGCTACGACGGTGGAGATCCTGAATGACAACTGGACGAAGATGGCGTACCGCCTGACCATCGATGGTCGCGAAATCGATCTTGCAACGCAGGCTTATCTAAATTCCTGGGATGGCAGTATTGGACCTTGCTACGGGCGCAACATGCTGGTCAGCAATTGGTCGTCTGGTGAACACAGCATCATCTGGACTCACATCATCATGGAAGACCTCAATGATGGTCAGGATGCCTACCGGGCGGGCGATTACATCATGGAGACCCTGTTGAGCATCCCTTGACCCATTCCACCCCCATATTTTCGCGGCAGATGGATTCGCACTCGTGCCGCCAATGCTCCATGAACTTTGCCACAGGAGGTAAATGAAATGAGCGACAATCCCATAGCTGAAGAAACACCTGAACCGATCCAACCGGTTGAAGATCCCGGCCATACCGCTCCGCCACCACCGGCAGAGGGGGAAGCACCGCCGGAACCACCGCGCTGGTACGAACGCATGGCATCCCGCCGGGGCATTCTGCTGATCGGCGCTATCGTGGTCGTGCTGCTGGCGTTGGCGGCGATTGGGGGTTACTTCGCCCTCAACAATCAGCCGACCCCCACCCCGCCGACGTTCAACTTCACCCCGCCCCCTTCGCTGGAGGAACTTGCCGCCGAGTATCCTGAGTATGCCGATATCCTGCTGGACCCTGCGTTGGATAGCGTCTATAAGGATTTCCTGCTCGAATATGAGCGTGGGGGGACGGATGCCGCCATCGAACTGGCTAAGATGCGCGGCATTCTCAACCGGGAGGGGCAGGTGGTCGTTACGCTGGTGCTGGATACCGAGGATACCGCCCCGCTGATCGAAGAATTGGAGGGCATGGGCATCATCGTCACCACCGTCGCCGGCAACCAGGTTGATATCGCCATCCCATCTGAATTGATCGAAGAAGAGATCGACAAAGATAAACCTGGCGAGACATTCAAGGACCTCATCACGCTGGAGCATGTCGTGCGTGTCAAACTGCCCACCACCGGATTGCCGGACCAGGAGGGCATTGGCGGCGAATCTCTGCCGGTTATCAATGCAATCGCCTGGCACAACGCTGGCGTGA
The DNA here is from genome assembly GCA_013177815.1 of Anaerolineae bacterium. Lineage (GTDB taxonomy): Bacteria > Chloroflexota > Anaerolineae > Anaerolineales > Anaerolineaceae > JABLXM01. The sequence goes on from JABLXM010000025.1 coordinate 30,250, forward strand.
CCGGCGCGGGCGTCAAGGTCGGCATCCTGGATATGGGCTTCGATGGTTACCGTGACTTGCTCGGTTCGGACCTGCCTGCCAGTGTGACCGCCCAATCTTTTATCTCTGGCGTCGAGATCGATGATACCGGCATCGTCCACGGCGCCGCAGTCGCAGAGATCATCCATGATATTGCCCCGGATGCCGAGTTATACCTGGCTGCTTACCAGACCGATACCGAACGAGAAACTGCTGTTCAATGGTTGCTCAGCAACAACGTTGACCTGATCCAGCATTCCTGCAACTCGATCTATGGACCGATGGATGGAACCAGCCGCATCTCACGGATGATCGACGATATCTATGACAGTGGCATCCTATGGATCAACTCAGCCGGTAACCAGGCTGAGCGTCACTATCGCGGCACGTTCACCGATAGCGACAATGACGGCTTCCATGAGTTCTCACCGGGCAATGAGGGCTATCCGATCTACCCCTTCGGCTGGACTCGCATTTCGTTGCTGTGGGATGATTGGGCAAGCGGTTCTGAGGATTACGCCCTGGTGATCTTCGACAATGACGGCAATGTTGTCACCGCGAGTGACAATACCCAGGATGGGGGGGATGATGCTGCCGAATTCATCGCCTATGAATTTCCGGATAATGGTCCCTACCAACTCGCGGTTTATGCCAACAACATCACCCACCCCGCCACTTTTGATATCTTCGGCTTCTACGTCGACTTTGACTATCCGGTGGCGGCTTATAGCGTGACCATTCCCGCGGATTCTCGCGGTGCGTTGACGGTTGGCGCAGTCTACTGGGAAAACGACGCGCTGGAGGATTATTCATCGGAAGGACCCACCTGGGACGGTCGATTGAAACCCGAGATCTCCGCCCCCAGCGTGGTCGAGAGCGCTTCGTATGCGCCTTTTGACCAACGCTTCAATGGCACCTCTGCCGCGGCGCCGCACGTCTCCGGCTCGGCTGCCCTGGTGATGGAAGCTTTCCCCGATATGACCGCCGCGGAAGTGCGCCAGTTCCTGCTGGACCGCAGCCAGGACCTGGGGAATGCCGGACCGGACCCGGCTTTTGGCATGGGGCGGCTCTTCTTGGGATCGCCGCCAGGTGTTGGCGATGCGCCCACGCCGGTCGTATCCCCGCCGGATGTCCCAACTGTGACGCCGATGGTTGTCACGCCCCTCGCGCCGGTGCTGACGCCGATACCGCCGGCTGGCGGCGATGGTGGTGGGGGCATCAGCCTGTCGGCAATCCTGATCGTCGTTGCCTGTCTTGTCATGTTGGCGGTTGGTTTCCTGGTGCTGTTGGTGATCGTCATCCTGCTCGCGCGCCGGCGCAAACCCAAGCGACCCACCTCCCCGCCGCGTCCGCCTTACCCACCGCCGCCTGCGCCTCCCGCGCCGCAGCAGATGCGGCGTCCAACACCGCCGCCACCCCCGCCGCCGGTGCAACGCATACAGGTGCCGCCAACCCCGAACCCGGTGCCCCCGCCTGTGCTGCAGCCACCCCCAGCGCCGCCGCAGCCTAAACCGGCTTTCTGCCGCTACTGTGGCAAACCGGTCAAGCCGGGCGCCAGGTTCTGCAATAATTGTGGCAAGCAACTGGGATAATCTACCCAGCTCGAAAACATAATCCGGGCGGCTGCTACAAAGCAACCGCCCGGTCGTATTATTTTGCTGTATTATTTATCAGCTCACTTAAGCTTCACAAGCTTGAAATAGCCATCCTCGATTTAGATGGTAAAATGGAACAATTCTGCGCCCGGAATAAACGCCGTGGTTACCGGTAGTCTCCAATTATGTACGCTGATTTATATCCTGTCATTTTGAATGAGAGCGATTGATGCCCGCCTCGCCATCCGACAAACCGGAATGGTATTGCCGGGCGATTGACGCGTTGCGCCGGGGAGACAAACGGCGCGCCTATGACCTTGCCGGCGCGGCGCTCGAAGAGGGCATCCACGCCGAATTGCCTTTTTTGATCCTTGCGGCTGCCAGTGATGATCCACAGGAGAGTATACGATTTCTGGACCAGGCTTTGAAAATCAATCCTGCCAGCCATGCTGCGCAGGAAGGGTTGGTCTGGGCACGCGAGCGCCTGGCGAAGCAAACCGGGTCGAGGATGCCTCAACCTATCTCCGATCTTTGCACAGAAACTACGCCGGCGCCATCCCTGGATCTGCCTGAACCGCCACCGGAAGCTGAGGATACCTTTCCTGTCCGCACCCAACCCATGCGGGTGCATCAGACGGTGCATGCGACCGGCAGAAAAGCTGAACCGAGTCCCAAACCCGAAGCTAAATACCCCTGGCTGCCCGTGGTGGTGCGCAGGCTGCTCTATAGCCTGCTGATCTTGCTTTGCATCGCTTACATCACGATATTCAGCCAGGACCTGGCGCTTGCAGGTCGCAAGGGCATTGCCATCAACCTGGGTCAGTCTGCGTTGAATGCGCTGCAGGGATTGTTCGATTACATTTTCCACCACCCGCCCACCTACCTTTGGCACCACGAGGTCAAATCGGCATTATCGGTCATCTGGACCTTATTCCTCAACAGCGCCGGGCTTTTGGGAGTATCGTTGCTGCTGGCGACAGCGCTGGGTGTGCTGCTTGGCACCATTGCTGCGCTCTATCGCCGCCAGAACGTCGCTCCGTTGATGATCATGCTGTCCATCCTGGGCGTCTCGGTCCCATCCTTCCTGTTGGCGATGTTGTTATGGGTTGCGAACACCAAAATCTACCAGTTGCTGCAAACGCCCACCGCCCCGCTGCCGCCGACCGGTTTTGGCTGGGACCTGCACCTGGTGATGCCCGCCATTGTCCTGGCTGCCCGCCCGCTCGCCCAGATCATGCAGGTCACTTATGTCAGCCTGCAGGATGTCTTCAATCAAGAGTACCTGCGCTCGGCGCGCGCTCGTGGCGCCAGTGAGCGCTATATCCTCTTCGAGCATGCTTACCGCAATATCCTTATCCCTGTCCTGACGACGCTGGGCACCTCGCTGCGCTTTTCGCTCGCCAGTTTGCCAGTGGTCGAGACCTTTTTCCTCTGGCCCGGTCTCGGTTCCGCGCTGCTGGATGCACTGGATAAGAACATGGGCACACTGGTGACCGATATTATCCTCTCGCTGGGCTTGCTGTTCTTGTTGTTGAACTTTCTCCTGGATGTGCTTTACCCGCGCCTTGACCCTCGGCTACAGGGCAATGGCTCGTCGAATATGCAAGATGAAAGGCAGTGGGGAGGGGCAGGCAGCAGTTTTGGCGCAACGATCCAAGCCTTTTTCAGAGGGCTGCGCCGGCGCTCGCCCCCTCATACAGACAAGCGATCCAGCCAAAAACCAGCGCCGGATTCACGCTCCCCGCAACCGCATGGCGCGACCGTTACCCTGGCAGAGGCGCGCCTGGAGGATGCCTCATACGCAACCGGCAGGAATTACACCCTGCGAGCGATCTTCACCAACCCCGCCCTTATGCTGGGCACTTTGATGGTGATCGGACTGGTGTTTTTGGTGCTGTTCGGTTCGCAGTTGTCCCCTGCCAACCCCTACCAGGTCAACGATATCATCAGCATCAACGGTTCGATCAAAAGTCCACCCTTTGAACCCTCGCCCGAATTCCCTTGGGGCTCGGATATCATTGGACGGGATATCCAGGCGCTGGTGCTTACTGGTGCGCGGCAGACGCTCGCCATGGGTTTGTTCACTACCATTGCCCGGGTGGCGCTGGGTGTGCTGTTGGGCATGCTGGCTGGCTGGTGGGTCAATAGTTGGCTCGACCGTGCGGTGCAATCCGCCATATCCATTATGGCAGCCTTCCCGGTGACTATCTTTGCCATGTTGCTGATCCTGGGCATTGGTATTCAAAAGGGTATGAGCGTTTTCATCATCGCGTTATGCGTGGTTGGTTGGGGAGAGATCGCCCAGTTCGTGCGCGCCCAGGTGATCTCCCAAAAACCGTTGTTGTATATCGAATCTGCCCATGCGGTCGGCGCCAAGCCCGGAAGGATCCTGTTGCGCCACATCATGCCGCACCTGTTGCCCGGCATCATGGTGATGGCAGTGTTGGAAATGGGTGGTGTGCTGACATTGTTGGCAGAACTTGGATTTTTGAACATCTTTCTGGGGGGCGGTTTTCAATTGATGATCGGCGAGATTGGGCGCATGCAGCCTGTGTTCTTTTTCTTCTCCGATGTTCCCGAATGGGGTGCCTTGCTCGCCAACATCCGCAACTGGTGGCGCTCCTATCCGTGGGTTGCCTGGTATCCTGGTTTATTCTTCTTCCTTGCCATTCTGACCTTCAACCTGTGGGGTGAAGGATTGCGCCGCTTCATCGAGGAAACCCGCTTCAACGTCAGCAAACTGTTCAACCGCCACACCCTGGTGCTGGGGCTTGTAGTCGTCATTGGTGTTGGTTCTTTACTGCGTTCCAGTTCGCCCATCGAGCAATATCGACCGCAAGCGAAATTATTCGATGCCAATAAAGCCATGCCGCATATCGCTGCGCTCGCCTCGCCGGAGTTCGCCGGACGCGAAAGCGGCACTGAAGGCGGTCGCCTGGCTGCCGAATATATCGCTGCGCAGATGGAAGCCATTGGGCTTTTCCCAGCCGGCGGTAACGATACCTTCATTCAATCCATAGCCAACCCCCGCGCACATCTTGGGGGCGTTCCCACACTTGAGATCGTTGATGGCGCCGGGCAGGTGTTGGAAGCCCTGACCTACCGCCAGGACTTCGTCGAATATATCCAGAGTTACCCGTTGATGGGTGAGGCTTCGGCTCCGGTCGTTGGAGTCGTTTTGGGCGCCACTACCGGAGATTCACTTGACGAGGCGGTGAAGATCATCGATGACAATCTCAACGAGAAGATCCTGGTCATATCGGAAGCGGACCTTGCCCGCATGGATGTGCGCCGCGGCATCGGCTACCTGGTCATCGCCGAGGATGCGGATTTCGCCATTGAACGTTTCGTCTATCCACAGGGTGATCTTTTCAGTAATGTCGAAACCCCCATCGCCTATATTTCACCGGCGTTGGCAGACCGTTTGCTGGCGCCGCAGGGCGGTTTGGAAGGGCTGCAAATGCTGGCAGAAAGCCTACCGCCGGGTAGCTACGGTTCGACCGCCGATGGGCTTGCCGTACGCCTGAACATACCGCAGCAGGAACTCGATAAGGACGAAGTTTACTATAACGTCATCGGCTATATTCCGGGTTTCGATGCCATTTCCGGTCTCGATAAGCAAGTCATCATCGTCAGCGCTTATTATGATGGTCTTGGGACGGGTCCGGAAGGCACACTCTACCCCGGCGCCAATGACAATGCCAGCGGAGTCGCCGCCATGCTGGAGATTGCCCGAGTCTTGAAGCAGGAGGCGCTCTTCGATCCGGATAAGACCGTCGTCTTCATTGCCTGGAGCGGCGGTGAGCGTCGGGAAGCCTTGAGCGATTCTGAGGTGATGAATGCCAAGGGTGGTTTTGGCTTGCTCAATGTCGAGGTGATCCTGGAGTTGAGCGGCGTGGGCGCCGGCACCGGCGAGGGCATCGCCATCGGTCAGGGCACCTCTTACCGCCTGGCGACGCTGGTCAGCGATGCTGCCGGGCGGCTTAACATCCCGGTCACACAACGGGGGCGCGGTCCGCATTTTGGGCAGTTCACCAACCTGGCGTTCGGTGGGCGCGATGCGCTTTCCGCCTATATTCACTGGGATGGTTCGGATTGGCTGGCGCACACCCCCCAGGATACCTACGACATCATCGACCCGCAAAAAATGCAGCAGGTCGGTGAAACCACCATGTTGGTGCTCACCGTCATCAGCCGTGAGGTTAATTATTGATGGAAACTAAACGCTTAGGTCGTCGCGAATGGCGTTACTTCCTGCCCGCCACCGCAGGGCGCAATGAGTTCTGGCGCTACCTGGTGGTCTGCCTGGCTGCAATCTTCATCAGCATTGGCGTCAGCGTCTTCTTGGTCGTGTTTGCCATGCTGGTGGAAGGCAATATGGATCTCACCCGTTGGTCCGAGATCACGCTGTTGATCGTCGGGATGGTGCCCTTCCCATTCGTTTTGCTCACATTGTGGCTGGGGCAGCGTTTTCTCCACCAGCGACCGTTCCAGACGCTCATCACGCCCTTCCGGCGCATTGCCTGGAGGCGGGTGCTGGTTTCGGGCGCGCTGTGGTTTGCCCTTGCGGGTCTTTCGGATATCATCCTGTCCTTCATGCAGCCGGGGAACTACGCCTGGGCGCTCGATTTGCGCCGCTTTGTCCCCTATGCCCTGCTCTCGCTGGTGTTGATTCCCATCCAGACCAGCACCGAAGAACTGCTGTTTCGTGCGTATTTGCCGCAGGGACTCAGTCGGCTGGCGCGCGGCATCTGGCTGCCGGTGATCATCTCATCGTTGGTGTTTGGGCTGCTTCATGGCGTCAACCCGGAGGTCGACCTGTATGGCATGTTATACACCATGCCGTTCTACATCGGCATTGGCGCCCTGTTGATGCTCGTAACGCTGTTCTCTGAAAGCCTGGAGCTGGCGCTCGGTCTGCACGCTGCCAACAACCTCTATGCCGCCACCATGGTGACCTTTCCCGGTTCGGCGCTTGCTTCGCCAACTTTGTTCGCCATCAAGGAGTATGATGCCGGTTTGGCGCTGGCGATCTTTTTTATCATGGCGTTGGTCTACGTGCTCATCCTGGCAGCGCTGGGGTTCTTCAAACCGCGTCAGCAAGCGATTGTCTACCCCCCGTCGCCAGTCGCGTCATCTCTCGAACCCGACCCCGTGTCTGAGTTGGGTTGATCCGTCCGCCGCAGCAGCAGTGGACCGATCCGGTCCATTAACCACCCCAACGACAATTCCACCCACGGCGCAAGGGCAAAGATGCCGGGCACATACGCCCGCCGGCGTGGGCGCTGCAAAGTGCGCCACGCCTTTTCCGCCACCCGATTTGCCGGTACCGCAAACTGTTCCACCGGGATATGGCGGCTGCCTTCTGCGTTGCGCACGTTGGGGAAGAACTCGCTGTGCACCGGTCCGGGTTTGATGTTGCTGACCCACACGCCGCTGCCGGCGCACTCGCGCTGCAGGGCAGTCGACAGTGTATCCAGGAAGCCCTTGCTGGCTGAATACAGCGCAATCCCCTGGCTGGGCACATCGCCGGCGATCGAACCGATCATCAAGATGTGTCCTTGCTGGCGCGCCAGCATGCTTGGCAGCGCCAGGTGCGATAGGTGCGCCGCCGCCTCCATGTTGACCCGCATCATCTCAACTGCGATCTGCCACGGCATCCGGGAATAGTAACCGTACCAGCCAAAGCCGGCGTTGTTGATCAGGATATCCACCTGCCCGAAATGCGCTTCGGCTTCTGCCAGCATCCGGACGCGCTCCGTCGGCTGGCTCAGGTCGGCTGGTATGACCAATGTGCGTGCGCCATTCTTCCCTGCTTCAGCGGCAACTTCGCGCAGGCGCTCCTCGCGCCGGGCAGTTAGCACCAGGGTCATGCCCTCCCGTCCTAGCCGCAGGGCGATGGCGGCGCCGATGCCGCTGGAAGCGCCTGTGATGACCGCCACGTTCTCCCGCAGCGGTTTACGGTGCTTTGAACTCATCGTGAAGCGGTGGGTTTCTTGTTGACCCGCAGTCCGATCTCGCGCCACCATCGGATGGTATCCGACAGCGAATCGCGCAGCGAGCGCGCCCGGTAGCCCAATTCGCGCCCCGCCTTGTCGTACGAGATGACCGAGTTGCTGATGATGGTTTCCAGCGCATAACTGGTGAATCGCGGGCGTGTGCGTGTCAGCCGGTACCACAGCGGCGTAAAGTTAGTGAAGAAACGCGCCAGGGTGTAGGGTAGTTGCAGCGAGGGTGAGTGGATGCCAACCAGCTCCTGCACCAGCTCCTTGATCTTGAGGATGGTGATGCGCTCGCCGGAGAGGATGTAGACCTCTCCGGTGCGACCGTGTTGTGCTGCCAGCACATGTCCCCAGGCGACATCGCGCACATCGACGAAGTCGAAGGCGCCGTCGATCATAACGTGCAGGCGGTGGCTCATCCAATCCAGGACCATATGACCCATCTCGGACCAGCGGTAATCGTGCGGACCAACCACCCCGGTGGGGCAGACGATGACGGCATCCAAGCCTTTGCGAATGGCAGCCAGCACCTCCAGTGAAGCTGCCGCTTTGGAACGGTCATAATCGCCGGCGGGGTTGTTGGTGTCGAAAGGCAGGCTTTCGTCGATGGTGACACCTTCGGGCGGTCGCGCCAGTGCGTGAATCGATGAGGTGTACACCAGCCGGCGCACGCCCTTCTCCAGGCAAGCCTGGATGACGTTGCGTGTGCCGTCCACGTTGACCTGCCACAAACGCGCTTCCTGCCCGGGCGTAATGGCGACGATCGCCGCCATGTGATAGACTAGGTCAACGCCGTCCATTGCCCGCCGTAACGATTCAAGATCCAGCACATTGCCATCCACCCGTTCGATTGCCAGCCCGTCGATCGCGGTGGTGTCCTCGCCAGGTAGTACCAGCGCCCGCACCTTTTCGCCGCGATCCAGCAATTCGCGCACCAGCACATTGCCGAGATGCCCCGCAGCCCCAGTCACCAGGATCATGTTTTCCTCCTGCGAATACCCTCAAGGTAGATATAGATCGATTGTTGCAGTTCGTTACCCCAATCGGCGCTCTGTGGGTCCAGCAGACCTTGCAGCAGCATACCGACGGCTAATCCAACCAGTCCGCGCGCCGCCATGTTGGTGTCGATCGTTTCCAAACTGCCCTCTGCCACCCCGCGCTCCAATAGGTCGGCGAACATGCGTTGGTAACGGCGGTAAGGTGCGATGACCTTGGCGCCGATGAGCGGGTCGCGCATCGATTGCGCCCAAAATTCCAGGAACATTGGCAGCCAGCCGCCTGCCACCTGGTAAACGCTCGGCGCCACCTGTGCCATCTCGGTCAAGGTTTCCGGCACAGGCTTGCCAGAGTTGAGCGCTTGATTGAAAGCCAGGTCGAGCGTCGCCAGCCAGGATTCCAACAGGTCGACGAAGATGGCTTGTTTACTGGGGAAGTGGTGGTAGAAGGCGCCTTTGGAGATATTGGCAGCCTGGCAGATCTCTGCCACGCCGGTTGCGTCGTAGCCGTGGCGTGAGAAGCAATCGAGTGCGGCTTGCAGGATCTTTTGACGGGTGGTTTCACTGCGGGATTGGTTCATAGGATAAAATTGACCATACCGACCGGTCGGTTTCATTATCACATGTTTCGGAAAAGATGTCAAGAGGGAGACATCAGGGCAACGGCACCAGCCAATGATCCTCGAAATCGCCCTCGGCGGTCCAGCCTTCCAGTCCGCTCGACTCGGAGCGAATGCGCCACCAAACCCAGGTGTCGGCGCAGTCTGGTCCATTGACGATTCTGACGGTTTCACCCGGCTGTATCTTGCCCAGTAGTTGGAAGGATTTGCCGGCGCTGGCGCGTACGTTGTTCGCCAACGCTGGATCGAGGGAGACGTGGGCGCGCATGCCGACATTCAATTGGCTGGGCGGCGCATCTGCGCATGGATACCAGGTGGGCTGGGCGGTTGCTGTTGCCGTGAAGACGGGTGTCGGCGTCAGGGTTCTTGCCTTTGTGGGCGTTCGTGTTGGCGCGGCGGCGGTAGCGCTGGCGGGGAGCGGGCTGCTGGTTGCCTGCCGTGTGGGGGTGGAGTGATCCATCGGGACCGAAGCCGGTCTATTGATCAGCAACATACCAGTCACCACTGCGGCAGCCAGGAGCAGCAGCACGGCTGTCGCCACGGGGCGTGATAATACCAGCTTGGGCGGGCTGCCCCGTTCCGCTGCGTCCGGCTTGCCTGACGCAACCGCATGGGAGGGACCGTCCGTCGATTGTGGGATTATTGCATCCGCTGGCACCGGGGGTACCTCAGCCAGGTGAGGCGTTCGTGCGGCAGCGTGGTGGTCAGCGGTCACCGCCGCCAACGAGAGCAGGGCTTGCTTCATTTCCAGTGCATGCTGGAACCGTTTGTCCGGCGCCATTTGCATGGCTTTGACGAGGGCGGCATCGATTCGCGGACTGATGCTGCCGTTGAGCGAGCGCGGCGACGGCAGCGGTTGACCGCTTTGACGCTTGACCGCCTCCGGCGGCTCGATCCCGGTCAGCAGGGTGTACAGCGTGGCGCCGAGGGCATAGATGTCACTGCGAGCGTCGATGCGCCCTTTCCCCCCTTGTTCGGGTGGCTGGAAGCAGTTTTTATCGGCATTGCGCCCCGGGGCTGGGTCGGCGCACTTCCCAGCTTCGAAACCTACCAGGATGACATTCCCGCGCGGGTCGATCTTGATGTTGGCGGGCTTGATATCGCGGTGGATGACCGGCGGTTGCTGGTTGTGCATGTATTCGAGCGCGTTCAATACCTGGATGCTCCAGGGGATCAACTGGTTTTCGGGTAGCACGCCGCCCCGCGCCAGCATCGCGTCCAGGTCATCGCCCTGGATATATGCCATCACCAGGTATTGCCCCTCGTTTGGAATGCTGAAGTAATCGGTGACGCGTGCCAGGTTGGGGTGGTTGAGTTTGGTCAGCATCAGTGCTTCGCTGCGGAAGGCATCCTGCGCTTCCAATCCAGATACTGAAGTCTCCTTGAGAATGACTGCAATGTTCAGGCTGAGATCCCAGGCGCGGTAAACCGCGCCGGGCGCTCCTTGCTTGAGCAGTTTGGCGACCTGGTAGCGGTTGATGAGAACGGTTCCCTGGGTGAGCGACATGGTGACCCTGCCTGGCGGCGTGTACGAATGGGGTTGGGGGTTGCGGCTGCGGTAATTATACAGCCAGCCGGTGATGGGGAATCAATCGCGCACGATCACGAAGGGATCGGGAAGCGTGCCTGTTTGAAGATTGCGTTCCAGGGAGGCTGCGAAGGCGACCGGCAGGATGCGCACCTGTATTTGAACTTGTTCGCCCGGCAGCAGGCTGAAGCGCGGCAGTGGGATCTCGATCCAATCGACGATCGGCTGCAATGTGCCGCTGACCAGACCAGATGAGTTGGTGTTGGTCAGGAGCACAGCCACATTTTCCCCGTTTCGCAGCTTCGGAAACACCTGTGCGCGCCCGAAGTCCACTTGCGCTTCTGCCCGTGGTCTTCCCAGCCTGCGCAGCAGCCGTTCCAACCATTGGTCCGGGTCGGGATGTTTTGCCTGGTTGATGATTGCCGTGTCACTGCCAAGATATTTCAGGCAGGCTGCCATGCGCCCGCTGGATAGCGCTTTGCGTGCCGTTTCCCAACCTGTGCGCGATGAATCGCACAGGTCGAACAATTCCTTGAGGGTGTGGATCTCGCTGGCGGGGTCTTTTGGATTCAGGCGAAAACCGTGGTGGCTTTGTAGCGCCTGTTCGAATGCCTTGCCAAATTCCGCCACGCTCGGATAACGGTCGGCGGGGTCGATGGACAGGGCGCGCACCAGGATGGCATCCACGGCTGGCGGCAGCATTGGCTGGAAGTGGCTGGCTGGCTTGAGCGGGTTGGTCGCGGCGAAACGCAGCGGGCTTTCGGGGGGCACGACGGCGGTCAACAAGGTGTAAAGCGTGGCAGCCAGGGCATATTGATCGCTCGCGGGGGTGGTGCCGGTGCGGGTGTACTGTTCCGGCGGGGAATACCCTTCGCTTACACCCAGCGCGCCCGCCTGGGTTGGAATGCGCGGCTGGCTCACCTTGGCGATACCGAAATCGATCAGGTAGAGCGCGTCTGTTGGCGTCAGGATGAAATTGGCTGGTTTGATATCGCGGTGGATGACGGGGTGGGGGGTCTGGTCGTGCAGGTGTTGCACAGCGGAGATCATTTGCGGCAGCCATTCCAGCACCTGTTCGGTCGAAAATGGCGCTCCGGCGTCATCCATCATCTCTTGCAGGTTGGTGCCGGCGATGTAGTCCATGACGAAGAATTGCCCGGCGGGGTCATCGAAAAGGTCGCTGACGCCGGGCAGGTTTGGATGCGACAGCCCGGATAGGATGCGGGCTTCCTGCAGGAATTGGGCACCGCCTTCATTCGAGCTATCCAGGTTCTGCTTTACAGCGCACCTGCGCTGGAGTTGCTCGTCCTGGCACAGGTAGATGATGCCAAACCCGCCTTCCCGCAAGTGTTGCCGTACACGGTAGCGGTTGTGAAGCAGCGTTCCGGGGACCAATCGATGCGGTGGCATGGGCGATGTGAATCAAGGAGTCAGGTAGGCGATGGCGATCACACCCAGGAGGATCAGTTGGATGAAGGAGAATATCGCCAGCAGCGTCAACGGCAGGCTGGTGGATCGCCCACTCTGTCCGATGCGTTGGGCGGAGGCTTTGAGGTCCTTGGCGACCTGGCTGAGCAGCCCCTGGGCGTTCACCAGTTGCTGGTTGAACTTACCCTGCATGTCGTCCAGGTGCTGCTGGTTATCGGCGATGGCTTGGGCGGCGCTTTCCACCTTGTCGGCGATGTTGGTTTGCGCCTGGGCGGACTGGCTGATCGCCTGGGTGAGCGGCGAGATGCTTTGCATCGCACCCAGAGCCGTGTTCAATTGTGCCATGCTGGCGCGCAGGTCGGTCAGTGCGCTCTGGGTGGTGGTTTGGGTGGCTTGAGCCGACTGGTCCAGCCGCACGGAGGCATCCGCGATGCCCCGGCTGGCTTGCTCGATGCCGGTCTGGATGCTCTGCATGTTGGCTTGCAGGCTGGCTGCGGCAGTTTCCAACCCGGATACGGCTGTATTCAGGCGGCTGGTCTGGGCTTGCAGGTTTGTGACGATATCGTTGGCGGTCTTTTGCTGGTTGAGCAAAGCCATGCTGGCGTTGAGCAACTGACTGTTATCGATTGTTGCCGCGCCGGCGGGAGCGCTGAGTGGGACTTGCCAAAGCAGCGCCTCCAGCCGGGTGCGCAGCGAAAGCGCTCCCCGCCGTTTGACGTTCTCCACCAGGTCGTGTCCCAAATTGACGAACAGCGTTGTGATGAAAATGACCAACAGGATGGTGAAATCGATGGCGGCGATCGAGGTAAGCGTGAACGAAGTCGAATTAGCCAGCGGACCAGAGTAGACGGTCTCCCCCAGCACCAGGAAGGTATCGAACCGTAGGTTGGGGTTTGATTGGATGGCGACGGTGTAGTTCTCGGAGACCACCCGCAAGGCGTACCAGGTGAACAGGATCGGCGCAACCACCAGCACGTTGCGCATCCATTCCAGCACATTCAAGAGGTTTGCAGCCCAGGGCGGCGATTGGCTGGAGGACCGTTCCAGTGTGTCCAGACCCAGAAAGTCAGTCAGGCTGGCTTGGAACCACTGGGCAGCCTGAGGTTTGCCGACCTGCTGGATGACATATTCCAGGCGTTGACCGGCGTTCGGATCATACTCGTTCAGCTCGCGCCGCAGCGCGTCCAGGTTGTCCTTCAGGCTGGCAGGGTCCACCAGCGGCGGGGTTGGGGGGATGGGAAGGTTTTGCGAGGTGTTGGTCATGGCATGCTCCCTTGGTGGTCAATCCAACTGGCTGATGAAGAAAATCTCCAGCCGTATGGTTCCGCCGACCCCCGAGTCGTCCGGTGCCCACCACAGCGGTTTGTTCGCCATACCGGGTGGGAAGATGGTGGGAAACTCGGTCGTCAGTTTGTCGAAAGCCTGGCGCGCGCGTCCAATACCGGTTCCAACGTCGTTGGCGTAGCCGAAGACCAACACGAAGCCAGCCACCCTTCCCGGGTGCTTCGCCAGTTCGGTTGCCATTTTTGTTGCAAGGTCTTCAGTGGGGTAGATGTAGATGATGGCGGGGCGGGTTTCCAGACCCACCTCGGCGGTGGGGTAGAGCGTCGCGATGGCGGCTTGGGTGGGGGACAGGGTGAGCGTGGCGACCGGAGTAGCAGTCGTGGCGCTGGTCGGGTAGGGCGTGTAGGTTGGATAAGGCGTATAGGTCGGCTGCGGCGTGGCGGGCAGCCCTGAACCATTGCTTGGCGATTGGGCGTTCATCACCAGGAATAATACTGCCAGTACCAGCAGCAGGTCGGCGAACAACCAGCCCGCGGTGGCAAAGATGTTGTTATCCTTCAATCGAATGTCTCCACAGACGTGTGGCGCGCCGCCGGATATTCTCGAGCGCGCTTCTTTCTCCCGGCACGATTATCCGAATGGTTATTATAGTCTATGGCAGAGGGATGACGGTGAAATCTTCGAACGCTGTGGCATAGCCGACCACTTCGTCATTCGTGTAGATACCGGTGGCGATCGAGATATCGCCAGACTGACGGCGACCGCTCAGGTCGAGTTCGGCGGTCAAGTTGTCATTGATGTACAACCAACCGATATCATACAGCGCGACCAGCGTGATGCGGTTGCGCTGCCCGGCACCGCTATTGAAATTGCCAGCCGTATCATTTGCGATCCAGGTGCCGTCGGCGCTGCCGTCATTTTGCATCAATCCCCACTTGCCATTGCCGCTGATGATCATGCGATATTGCTGTTCACCGCTGGTATAGCGGAAGAGAAAACCGACATCGAAGGTGTGAAATGAGAAATCGTATGGGTTGACGAAAACGCCGGTGGCGATGAAGTTATCAAGGTCGACGTCTGCCTCGAATTCCTCGATCGCGCTATCGTCATCGTGGGGCAGTTCCCCACTGACGCCCTCAGCGTCGATCTCCCAGACCGAGAAATCGTCATACCCGGTTTCATATCCGGTCTTTTCATTGCCGGTATAGAAACCCGTGCCCAGGTTGACCTTGCCGGCGGCTTGGCGGGCGGCGAGGTCAACCTGCCCCACCAGTTGATCGTTGATGAAGAACCACCCGCGCTCCTCGTACGCCACCACGCGCATGAAATTCGAGTCTGATGCACCGGTGCTCATGAAAGATGTCACCCCTTCATTGATCAAGTTGCCATCCGGGGTGTTAATATTGTTCATGAGTTTCCAACTGCCATCGGAAAAGGTCATCAGGCGGTACTGGTTGTCGTCTGTTGTCTGCCGGAAGAGAAAGCCATAATCCCATTTTCCTTCGTCGCTGCCGTAGGGGTTGGTGAAGATGACCTGGGCAATGAAATT
>JABLXM010000248.1 GCA_013177815.1 Anaerolineae bacterium
TAAAGCCAGTCTCAATGAAGATGACGAAGAACAGAACCAGGTAGGTCCAGATGCCGACGGTGTCGATGATCATTGCCAGGTATTCGTCCATGTGGACGATGAAATCGATGCCATATTTAATGATATCCAGAAAATTCATAATAATCCTTTATCCAGTAATCTGCGACATATTCACCAATGGCTCATCCGTTTCATCCACGGCAGCCGCGCGCAGGCGCCGGTTGGCGCCCATCAAGATGAACACCATTGTAATCATCAAAACGCCCATTGCAAAGGGTGCAATGCCGCCCAACCGCAACAGGACAACATTGCTTGCCAACGCCGGATCCAGGAATTCTGCCAAACCCAGCAGGATGCCGAACAGATTCCAGCAACCGTGCAAAAACACCGCCAGCAAGAAGGCGCCCGACAGGTGCCAGTAACGGCGATCTCGCCAGGCAGAAGCCATCCCCCACCCGACCAGCGCACTGGTGGTGATATGCAGCACACCGGTGCCCAACCTGCCAACCGCCACCAGCGCCCATTGGTCCCCCAAAGGGTTGGCAAGATTGCCCAAACTCTCCATCAGGGCAAAGGTCAGCCCCGCCAGCATGCCAGCCTGGAAACCCTGCGCGGGCGTGAGTTGACGCCCGCCAAAGAACCACAGCCCCAGCGGTTTGAGGAGTTCCTCCAGCAGGGGGATAAGCACGGCGGTCAGCGCGATGCCGACGAACAGCACCAGGGGATGATTGATGATCCCCTCCAGGATGCGCATCAGGGCTTCGGGGGAACCCATGGCATAGGTCAGGCGGGTGGTCAGCCGTTCCAGCATTTCGATCGCGCCGGGCTGCAAGGAAAAGATCGACAACCCGACGGTCAAAATGCCCAGCAAAAGAACAACCTCCAGCACGATGGCGAGCATCTGGACGATCACCAGACCGAACGAGACCAGCGCCCACTGCCGCGACGGCGGGTTACCCGGCAGACGGGCGGAACCGGCACGATACAACCACAGCAGCGGGATGCCGACGACCAGCAGTTGCAGCGGCGGCAGCAGCAGCCAGGCAAGACCATCATCTGGCGCAACCAGGTTACCCAGTACCAGCAAGAGCGGCAAAAAAAGCACCAGAACGGCGGCGAGCCAATTCAGACGCGGTGTGGATATTTCCGGCAGCGCGCGTCCGGACAGGCGCCCGATGGCATGCAATGCCGAGGGCAGGTTCAACACGCCGATCAGCAACGCGCTCCAACCGAGGCTGGCGGCGACAAAGGCTTGCTGGGAGGGCAGGTTCATCACCGAGGCAGCGCCGGCGAGTATGAGCAGCAGCACCCCGGTCGCCAGGTAGAAACCGGCGCCCAGGATGCTCAAAACAGCTTGCACCAGCGCTGACCAGTCAAAAGGTGGTTGTGAATCCATCATTCTTCGAGTATCTCCACCGAGAGCAGGCGGTCGGGTTGCGGCAGCGGCTCGCCCAACGCCGGGTCGCGGGGGGTGATGGTGCGCAACACGTCCAATCCCGCCAGCACCTGACCGAAGATGGTGTACTGCCCATCCAAATCTGGGGTAGCGGCTAGGGTAATGAAGAACTGGCTGCCGTTGGAATTCGGACCGCTGTTGACCAGCGCCAACCGACCGGCGCGGTCGAAGGTCAATTCCGGCGTCAGCTCCAGGTCAAAAGCGAAGCCCGGACCGCCATAGCCGGTGCCGCTGGGATCGCCGCCCTGCACCAGGAAATCCGGCAGCACACGGTGAAAAGTGGTGTCATCGTACCAGCCCTCGCGCGCCAGAAAGATGAAACTATTGACCGCCACCGGCGCTGCTTCAGGGAAAAGTTCCACCAGCACATCACCTTTTTCGGTCGTGAAGCGAACGGTATAGGCATGCTCGAAATCAATGGTCATGGGGGGGCAAGTATCGTACTGGCGCGATTGCAGCAACGTCAGCCGCACCACCAGCGCCAAGTTGGTAGCATCACGCGGACCCTGGTAGGCGCTGCCGTTGATGACCAGGTGTGGCACGCCCGGGATGCCAAGCGCTTCCGCATCCATTCGCGCCTGTTCGACCCGCGCGGTTATGTCCTCGCTTTGCAAGTCCGCCAGGAAGCGCGCTTTATCCAGCTCCAATTCGACCGCAAGACCGCCCAGCCAAGCGACAAAATCATCCGGTTGCAGCTCCTGCCAGACCTGCTCGCGTGAATACAAGGCGCTCTTGAATTCAAAGAAGCGCCCCTGCAAACCCGCGGATTCCATCGCACCGGCAGCGAGGTCGGTCAACGGGTGCCCGGCAAGCGGGTAATGACGGTAGACAACACGCACATCCGCCGGGAATTGCTGCAACAAGCGGGTGAGGGTGGCATCCAGCACACCACAGATCTCACACGGGGCGGCAGAATATACCACGAAGGTGACCGTAGCATCCTCCGCACCCTGGCTCCAATCCACTTCCGACGGGCGCGGGTAGAATTCGCCGCCCGGCGTGGGGGTGGGCACGGCG
>JABLXM010000249.1 GCA_013177815.1 Anaerolineae bacterium
CAGAGGGGAAAACCGACACCTATTCGGTTGAAGGGGATAATGCCGAATTGCGCCATTACCGGGCTCGCCTGGGACGCAAGTCCCGTTGTTTCTCGCGTTGTCCCTATGCCTTATGTTACGCGTTGAGATTTTTCTTCTTTGCCTTCAACTCCAGGCAACTCTACAAACAACAGTATCCCAGCTATCCTGCTCACGTCTTTCAATTCGCTACCCCTTGAATTTATCCACTTCCAAACGATCACATTCTATTCATTACATCGACTTTATGGTATATTTATTGTTCGAAATACGCAGCAGTTTTCTTGCTGCCTTTCCGCCCCAAGCGCATTGACGATGTTGTCCTGGGGCAATCCCGAGGAAAGGAGGTTCCAACCATGCGTCATTATGAAGTTATGTTGATAATTCATCCAGACCTGGATGAAGCAGCGCTCAACGCCGTTCTTGACAAGGTGAAAGGATGGGTCGCAGATTCCGGCGGAAGCATTGAAAAAATTGACCATTGGGGAAAACGGGAAATGGCTTATCCCATCCGCAAACAGCGTGAAGGTCAGTATGTATTGATAACCGGTCAATTTAGCACCAAATTCAATGCAGAACTTGAACGCCACCTGCAGATCACCGAGCCTGTCATCCGTTTTATGATCACCAAAATCGACTGACAGACCGATTATCTACCGAATTGGTATGAAGATAAGAGAAGTAGATGAGAGGTTACAATGACACGCTGTCTAAATAAAGTCATGCTAATCGGTCACCTGGGTCGCAATCCTGAAATGCGTTATACACCCAACGGGCGTCCGGTGACCACATTCAGCATGGCAACCAGCCGTAATTGGTCGAGTGCTGATGGTGAAAAGCACTCAGAGACAGAGTGGTTCAATATCGTTGCCTGGGGAAACCTGGCAGAGATTTGCAAACAACATCTATTGAAAGGTATGCAGGTATATATTGAGGGGCGCCTCCGAACAAGGCGTTGGGAGGACCCGAATGGTGGTAAACACACCGGCGTTGAAGTCATCGCCAATGAGATGATGATCCTGGGTGAGCATCGTGAGGTTACCACCGGGCAAGCTCAGGATCCATCAGATTCGAACGACTTGGATGAAGAGTATCCGTTCTGATCATATAGGAGTACAAGATGTCCGATAACAACATAAATGAAAACGAACAACCGACCTCGCGGGGCAGGTATATATCACGCCCCAAGATCTGCCAATTCTGTGCCGAAAAAAATATCGTCATAGATTATAAAAACACTGAATTATTACGCCGATATGTCAATGAAGATGGCAAGATCCGCCCGAGACGGCAAACTGGCACCTGCGCCAGGCATCAACGTGAATTAGCGGTCGCGATCAAACGCGCCCGGCATGTTGCTTTGTTGCCATTCACGTTGGATATCAAGATGCGCGTCAGGTAATTAATTATTTATAAGGTCATGGTACGTAACTGCGAACTGACGAATTTCCGCGTGAATCCCTTCGCAAGATACGTACCATGAGAAAAAGGTAATTATGTCAACACCCCCGCATGGAACTAAGTCATTTACGAAGAAACACCTGGCTCGGGTCGAGCGCGAACGCCGGCAAAAGAAGATATTGGTAATATCGACCATCTTCGTAGTCGCCCTCATCGTACTGGTCATCGGCTACGGCTTACTGGACCAGTATGTCTTTAGAGAAACGCGCACAGTAGCGACTGTGAATGGCGAAAACATCCGCATGAAGGACTTTTTCAACGACATTCGCTATACCCGCTATTTGCTTATCCAACGCTACAATAGCACGGAACAACTGCTTCAATTATTCGCGAGCGACCCCACCTTCTCACAACAGATCAACAGTCAGTTGGAACAGATCGCCAGCCAGTTATCGCCCGATTATAAGGAAATTATTGCCAACCAGGTCCTGGATCAAAAGATCGATACCCTCATCATTGAGCAAGAAGCCAACGCCAGAGGCATTACGGTTAGCGAGGCAGAACAAAATGAGGCGTTCAATGCTGCTTTCGGCTATTACCCTGACGGCACACCAACCGCCACCATCACATCGCAACCGATCCTGACGCCCACGTACTCGAAAGATATCCTTAAAATTGTGACTCTGACGCCCACTTATACGCCCTTCCCCACCCTGACCCCAACCGAGTTGCTTCCCACTGCCACACTCGATCCCAACATTACCCCGGAGCCGACCGCGACTGAATACACATTGGATGGCTTCCAAACGCAGGTCAAGGATTATCTCGACCTGATCAAAGAAACCGGCTATTCAGAAAAAGATATTCGCGCCTTGATAAAGGCAGAGGTCTTACGTGACCGGGTTTTCAAAGCGATCACCGGTGATGTGCCGGTTGAAGAAGAGCAAGTTTGGGCAAGGCACATCCTCGTCGCAACCGAGGAAGAAGCCAATACAGTACTGGATCGACTCAACCAGGGGGATGATTTTGCCGCTCTCGCAGCAGAATTTTCGCAAGACACATCCAATAAGGACCGGGGCGGCGACCTGGGTTGGTTTAGAACCGGTGATATGGTTCCCGAATTTGAACTTGTCGCTTACGGGCTTGAACCGGGAGAGATCAGCAAACCGGTGAAGACAGAATTTGGCTATCACATCATCCAGGTTATCGCCCACGAAACGCGCCCGTTGACACAAACTCAGCTAGATGATGCAAAGCAGGCAGTATTTGATGAATGGTTGACCACCGCGCGCAACGGTGATGGTGTCCAGCGTTTTGACAACTGGCAGGAATTCATCCCCACTGAACCAAGCCTGCAATCACAATCACAATAACTGATCATCGCAGTCTTGAAATTAAAAACAAAGGGTCCAACCAGACCCTTTGTTTTTGATTCGCGCTC
Source organism: Anaerolineae bacterium (assembly GCA_013177815.1). Lineage (GTDB taxonomy): Bacteria > Chloroflexota > Anaerolineae > Anaerolineales > Anaerolineaceae > JABLXM01. Next base: position 2,861 of record JABLXM010000249.1, read on the forward strand.
CCCTCGATCCGTTCAGGCGACCATCTCGTCGCTGACCTCATCCAACCGCAAGCTGATGACCTGGCTGACGGAATCCCTTCCCATCGTTACCCCGTAGATCACATCCGCAATTTGAACGGTATTACGATTGTGTGTGATGATGATGAATTGCGTCGTGCTGCTCAATTCACGCAACAGATCGCCAAACCGACCCACATTGGCTTCATCCAACATCGCGTCGACTTCGTCCAATACACAGAATGGCGTCGGTGAAACTTTCAGCAGTGAGAATATCAGTGCCACCGCCGTCAGTGAGCGCTCACCGCCGGATAATAACGACAAACCTTGTTCGCGCCTGCCCGGGAGTTTGGCTTCGATTTCGATGCCTGCCCCAATCGGGTCTTCTTCATCCAGCAAGATCAGCCTCGCAGAACCCCCGCCAAACAGCCGCATGAACATATCTTTGAACTCGATTGCGACGATATCGAATGTTTTCCTGAACGCCACCTTCATCAAGTCATCAAGTTCGGTGATGATTTGCCGCAAATCTTGATCTGCTCGCCTGAGGTCCGCAATCTGCCCGGAGAGGAAGTCAAACCGCTCCTTGACCTGCTCATATTCGGCTTGCGCCTCCAGGTTCACCACCCCCATGCGGCGTAAACTCCCCCGCAAACGGCTGATGTTTTCATCAAGATCATCCGGTAGTTGCTCCACCCTGGCAAATTGTTCCACCAAACCATCGAACGGCAGCGGCGATGGTCCTTCGATTTCTGTCGCGTATTCAAGGTCAACCAAACCAAAATCATCTTCTATCTTGCTGCGCAAATTATCCAGCGTATCACGTTGCCGTATCAATTCCATTTGCGCTTGCGAAGTGGCTCGTTCTGCGTTGGTTACCATTTGTTGAGCTGCCAGTAGATTTGATTGTGAATTGATCGATAGCTGCTCGTTTTGTTCCAGTTCGGCTTCAGCGGGTTGGATTTTCGCTTGAAGCTGATTTATCTTTTGTGAGATATCGACTTCGTATTCACGCAGGTGCGCCCGCTCATCATGCGCCTCCTGCAACGATGTTTGGCTGGTCTGGATGCGTTCGGATAATGCCTTCATCTGCGCATCATCCAAAGCGATCAAGCCGCGCTGCTCATCGATCCGGCTCTCCAAATCGTTTATCACTTGGGAAATCACCGCCAGGTTTGTCTCCCAATGTGACATTTCCTGTTCCAATTCCTGCGATCCAAGCTCGCCAATCGCCTCGATATTTTCCTTCTCGATTGTTTGAAGGCGCTCCACCTGTTGTCCAACCGCTCGAAGCGCTTCCAGAGCGCTTTTTTCATTATCATCAAGCTGTGATAACTGATCCTCGCTGTCTTTTAGCTGATGCTCCAATATGGACCGCTTCTGATCCATCTGCATTCTGGATGATTGGGTCGCTTGCATCTCTTTACGAGCCTGCTTGATTTCGCCTTGTAAGATCTCTCCACCCTGTTTCAAATTTCCCAACGTCACGATACCCTCATCGATGGTCTTCTTCAACTCATCCAGTTTGCGATTTAACTGTTCCAGTTCCTTTTGAGAGTGACCGAACGCCTCTCTAATTTTGTTTAGCTCCCTCGGGCGTGAAATCACCGTTGATCTTGGATCGATGCCAGATAAAAACCACCCATTCGCCGTCATCACATCGCCATCCAACGTAATGACCCTGTCGCCCCCCTGGGCTTGTGTGATGACTTGCCGCGCGCTCTTCATATCGCGCACGATATAAATGCGATCTAGGATATTCGTGAGCATTCTGATGATTGTTTCATCGGCTTGAATGAAATCCACCGGCTCACCCAAAATCAAGTCGTGTTTTCTAGCCCTGGAATTTTTCCCGGCTGCGGTGTTGATATTTTGCGGCTCCATGATTGCAACCCGAGACAGGGCATTATCTTTGATGATCATGAAAGCAGAATCAAGATCCAATCCGGATTCGATCACCAGCCCGTCAAGGAGATCCCCCAACGCAGCCGCGATGCACTTTTCGTATCCCTCCTGAACGGTGATGCACTTGCTCAGCGGAATTACCTTTCCAGACCATTTTGTCTTATCGAGTTGGTCTATGAATTTCTTCGCCCCCTCCGCCAAACCGACCAGTGATTGCTCCGCCAGTTCGATCACTTCGATCCGGGCTTGCAATTTCGCAGCGTTCGATTGCTCTCTCGCCTGCTCGGAGGTCATGCGCCGCTCTTTTTCCCGGTGATCATCGATCTCTTGCTGCTTTTTCGCTATTTCAAGGTCAAGCTTTTCCTTTTTTGCTTCTAATTCGCCAAGTTGCTTTTCAGAAGCCTGGTTGGAACGGGTTATTTTATCGATCTCTTGTCCGGCGGCATTTAATTCATCCCGCAGATTGGTAATCGAGTTCCCTAAACCGGCATATCGCTCTTTTATCTCCGTCAAGCGTGCCGATAATTGAAATTGTTTGGACTCCGCAGCTAATAATTCTTTTCGTGTTTCGCGAACAACCGCTTCGATCTTCTCCTTGGTGCCAACTTGCGTTTGGAACTTTTCTCTGATGCTTGCGAAGGTTGCCTGATGCTCCTGCCCCTCCGCTTGCACTTTGGAGATTTCTTTCACTAATTGATCGAGCCGGTCGCGCTTGGCTTGCAAACCATGTTCGATTCGTGCAAAATCGCTTTTACTTGACGCCAGCGTCTCGTTCAACGATTTCTGCCGCTCTTCCAGGATCGCCAGCTCCCGACTGACCCTTTCCCGCTCTCGATGAATGCCGCCCAGGTCGCTGTGCCATTGGCTCAACTGTTCCCGCAATTTTTGGATCGTCTCCCGGATGGCGCTTGTTTCATGTTCCACTTCCATCAAATGCTTTCTCGCCTGCTCCAAACGTTCCTCTTGCGTGGTCAGCACTTGCTTGGCATGCGTCAATTCGTCCTGGGTTTTATGCCAATGGTATCCATACCAGTCGCGCAGCCACAATCGTAGCTCGGACTGGATACGCCGGTACTCCCGGGCGCGCACGGCTTGCTTTTCTAGCGAATTCAGTCGGGGCTCGAGTTCCAGCAATATATCCTGCACCCGATCGATATTTCTCCGGGTCGCTTCCAGCCGGTTTTCAGCCTCGTCCTTCCTGGAACGATATAGCCCGATGCCGGCAGCTTCCTCGAAGAACTTCCGTCTTTCGTCGGGTTTCAACGAGAGGGCAGTATCCACCAAACCTTGACCGATGATCGTATAGGTACGCTCTGCCAATCCGGAGTTGGCAAGTAACTCCGATATTTCCTTTAGCCTCACCCTTTGATTGTTCAACAGATATTCGTTTTGCCCATCGCGGTATGCCCGTCGTGCAATTGAAACGATCGAATAATCGATTGGTAGCCAACCATCGGAATTATCAAAATTGACCGTTGCCATTGCCATACTGGCTTTTGGTCGTTTATCGGAGCCCGAGAAGATCATATCTTCGGTCTTGCGTCCTCGCAGCAACGAGAATGTTTGTTCTCCGAGCACCCACCGTAAGGAATCGGCAATATTCGATTTTCCCGAGCCGTTCGGTCCCACAATGGCAGTGATATTCGCCGGGAAATCGAAAGTATTTTTGACAGCGAATGTTTTATAACCCTGTAATTCCAATGATAATAAACGTGGCGGCATGTATATTGAAACCTTCTTATTGAAAGATTAATCCACTAATCCCAGGCGTCTAAGAGCATCTTGTGCGGCTGCCTTTGCGGCTGCTTGTTTACTATGCCCGGAGCCCACTCCCCATTCCACCTGGTCGATCATTACGGCAACCTCGAAGACTTTTGAGTGATCGGGACCGCTCGAATTTTTGGTTTGATATTGCGGGGTGGCATAGCCCTGAGCTTGCGCCCATTCCTGGAATCTCGATTTGGGATCCTCAAGGCGATGATGATCGATGATATCCTCCACCGCAGCCAGCAAAAACGGAAAAATGAATGCGTTGACAGCCTCGATCCCCTTTTCGATATATATCGCGCCGATCAAAGCCTCGAAAGTATCACAAAGTAAGACATCCCGCTGGCGTCCGCCGCCGGCAGCTTCCCCTTTTCCCAACCGGAGAGCTGATCCGATATTCAGCTTGCGACCGAAATTTGCCAGTTGTTCGGTATGCACCAAGGCAGACCGCATCCGGGTCAGATCGCCTTCCGGCATTTCCGGAAAGGCATGATACAACCAGGCGCCGACGATGAAATCCAACACCGCATCGCCCAAAAACTCAAGCCTCTCGTTGTCCTCCAGCGCTTCATTATGCTCATTGAGATACGACCGGTGCGTTAGCGCCCGCGCCAACAGAAGATGATTATTGAACTGTATACCTACCCTGCGCGCGAATTCTTCTGGTTCTTCAACCTTCATGATATCGGCTTGATCCATTGGTCCTCCCCAAGAAACCAGGAAACACAAGCCGCCTCTAATGCCGATAAGAGGCTTGGGTCTCCCATTTTCTTGAAATATCGATTAATGATATTTTAACCCAGACCCGGACAAAATCAGCATGATTGGTTCGGGTATTTTACCGATTAATTCGCCCAAAGCAGCCCATGCTAACGCCGCTGTCGGCTCGATATAGACACCCATATGCGAGAGTTCACTCAAAGCTTTGTGGATATCCGCCTCCTTCACTGCAACAAAGTGACCGCGATCTCTCCCCATCCATTCGATGATCTTCCTTGCCCGGGTTGGATTGACGATGCGAACGCCATCTGCCACCGTCGTTTGCAGGCAACTTTCCTCCGCGCCCGGCTCGCCGCCATAATACATTGCCACTGCCGGCGAACACGCCTGGGCTTGGACGCCAACCATATAAGGTGATCTCTGGATATACTTGCCGGCTTCTAATGCCTCGAATCCTTTGATGATCCCGTACAGCAATCCCCCATGTCCTACCGGTGCGACGATTGACCCCACCCCCTCGCAGGTCTGCCAAATTTCGTACGCGATCGTTGCGATACCGGGCAAACCAAACGGCAGATAGGCATGGCTGGCGTAAGCCACCTCATCCCGGGCGGCTTCGATCACCGCTTTGGCTGCCGCCGACCTGGGTCCCGCCACTTCCACTATATGGGCGCCGAACATCGCAATTTGCTCCCGTTTTGGTCCGCGCGTGTTCGCCGGAATATAGATATGCGCCGAAATCCCAGCCCTTGCCGCGTAAGCAGCGAATGAAGCCCCGGCATTCCCCGATGAGTCTTCAACGGTTTTCGTAATTCCCCGCCAGGCGAGATAATTGACCAGCGCCGCGCTTCCGCGGTCCTTGTAAGAGCCGGTTGGATTCTGGCTTTCCAACTTCAACCCGATCTTGCGATCAAGTTTGTTTACCCAAATTAACGGTGTTGCGCCTTCTCCAAGCATTACCGGTTGATAGCCATCCGCAAATCCCAAGGAAGACTTGTACTTCCACATGCCGGGCATATCTGTTTGGATATCTTTTGTATTGAAATGTAGAGGATCGACGAAGTCGAATAACCCGCCACATTCTGGACACAGATGCGGGAGTCTATCTTCTGGGTAAGGGTAACCGCAAGTGACACATTCGATCCGCATTGTGCTATTCCAACGGGTGCGGGAAGTAAGAGCCTGACAGCCATTCGGAGCCATCTGTCCGGTGTTCCTTTTTCCAGATCGGCACGATCTCTTTCAATCGGTCGATGCCATATCTCGCAGCTTCGAAGGCGCCGGTATCGCGGTGCGATGCCGCACACGCGATCAACACCGTCGATGTCCCCTGGGGCAGCAGTCCAATTCTTTGTATGATGGCAATCCCCTCGATGCTCGACCATCGTTGTCGTATCTCAAGGCACACCTGGTGCATTTTTTCTTCCGCCATTGATTGATAGGCTTCATACTCAAGATGCGCCGTTTCCAGGTCATCCTTGCCCCCATTGCTGCCGCGCACCACGCCAATGAATACGCAGATTGCCCCAGTTGTCCGCTCTTTCAATCGCTGTGTGATTTCATCGACGTTGAATTCATCCGTGGTGATCTCGACGACATTCAGGTGCTCGCTCCCGCCGCTCACTGGTGGGAAGAACGCCACTTCACTGTCGGCAGCGATGACGGCAGAATCATCCGCAAATTGATGCTCGATCGCAACGATCACATTTTGAGAAAGATCGAGCTTTGGTAATTCTTTTGTCAGGATCTGTTTCAGTTCTCTTACGGAAAGGTTTTCTGGCACATCGAGCTGTAGCTGGGAAATTCCACCGGCATCTTTCAAGTAGGCGAAGAAACGCACCGTGATCTTCATAAAGGGTTTCCCCACGGATAGAGGTCGCCGCTTTTTCCACCGTGCTTCTCGATGAGCCGGATGTTACCCACCATCCATTTTTTTTCCACCGATTTCACCATGTCCACCACCGTCACTGCCGCAATGCTCACAGCCGTCAGCGCTTCCATCTCAACGCCGGTTTTCCCATGCGTTCTTGCCTTGGCAATGATCTTGATGCCCGGTAATCCTTCATCGATACTGAGTGTCACTTCGACCTGCTCCACCGCAACGTTATGACATAACGGGATTAGTTCGGATGTATGTTTGGCTGCCATAACACCGGCAATTTCAGCAACCGTGATGACATCCCCCTTTTTCAGCAAACCATCGCGAATCAGTGCAAGCGTCTCGGTTGACATCGTTACCTCTCCCGCTGCAACCGCCACCCGCTCGGTCTCGTCCTTCGCGCCGATATCCACCATTCTCGCGCGCCCCCTGTCATCCAAATGTGATAATCTTTTCGGTCCCATGCAACGATTATATCCTCTCATGTGATCGAACGGCAACTTTTGTTATAATAACCTTGTGAGTTACATGCTAAGTACCCAAACACCAAAAGGGTATCGGATCAATACAGCGGTCTACGAAGGACCGCTGGATTTATTATTGGAATTGATAGAAAAGGCGGAACTGGATATCACCCGCCTGGCATTGGCGCAAGTCACCGATCAGTTCCTGGAATATCTTTATCACCTTGAACATCGTAACCCGGCAGAAGTGTCCGCATTCTTGGTGATGGCTTCCCGTTTGCTCTATATCAAGTCACAGGCGCTCTTGCCGAGATCGGCGCCCATCGATTCCAGCCAGGAAGAAGATCCCGCCGAAACCCTCGCCAGGCAATTGATTCAATACAAAAGATTCAAGCAACTCTCGCAAATGCTGCAAGAGCGTGAAGATCTCGGATATCGATCCTATATACGCCTTGCTCCCCCGCAATATCACGTCGAGGCGAAGTTGGATCTCTCAGATGTTACCTTGGACGATCTGATTGAAGCCGCCCGCAATATCTTCAGTCGACCGGTGCAGTTGGACTTGAGCAAGGTCGTCAATATCCCAAAAATCACCATCCGGGAAAAGATCACCGCCATCATTTCCCGCTTGCGCACCGGGCAAAAACTAACTTTCGATGATCTCGTCAATACCGGGAACCGCATCGATATCGTTGTGACTTTCCTTGCCTTGCTGGAATTAGTAAAGCGGCACCTCGTCCATGCTACCCAGGAATACAATTTCAGCGCTGTGTTTCTGGAAACCGAAGAGGATGCTCTTTTTGATGCTGAAATCAACGACGACCTGGACTACGGCGAGTGATTCCTGCCCACCCCTCAACATCACATTACATTTGCTCTGACCCAACGCAAAGCCTTTTTCTTGAAAGTAAACCCTCGCTCATTCTGATGGCACGATGACCATCAGGACCATATAAGGCAGCAAACCTGGCGCCCCGCCTGGCAGCAGCAGGATAAAAAAGCCTAATCTGAACCAGAAAGCGCTGATGCCAAAAAATTCACCCAATCCCCCACAAACCCCAGCCACGATCCGGTTGCGTTTCGATCGTCGAAGTTTATGTCTGGTATCGTTCATTCGATTATCCTTTCTTTCATATTGATATACGAAAGAAAGGAAGGATGGTTGCGATATTATTTACAAATTACCCGAGAACTTTATCGCTGATCATATCCAGCTCATTGACTTCCTCATTGGTCAGGCGCCATCCCAGGGCGCCAACGTTTTGTTCAGCCTGGCGGGCATTCCTTGCTCCGGGGATCGGTATTGTTCCCTTGCACATGCACCAATTGATCGCCACCTGCGCTGGAGATTTCCCATCATGGGCTGATCCGATGCGCGTTAATTCCGAAATGATAGGTTGGATTTGCGCCAGCATCTTTTTAGGATAACGACCACCCCGAACCCCCTGGGGTGGATTGTCCGGTGTGTACTTCCCGGTCAATAAGCCCTGCGCGAGAGGGCTGTAAGCGATGATCGCAATCCCTCTTTCCTTGCACAGATCCATCAAACCATTCTTTTCGATCTTCCGATCCAACAAGTGATACTCCACCTGATTGGAAGCCAATGTCATGCCTTCTGAAGTAAGCTTTGTATACGCCGTTTCGGTTTGATTGCGATCATAATTGGAAACACCAATCGCTCGAATCAAACCATCTTGCGCAGCCTCGTACATGGCATCCATCCAGGTCTCGATCGCCACTGGTGGCATATGCCAATGAATCTGGTAAAGATCGACCGCATCTAATTGCAATCTTTCCAGTGAGCCTTCCAATGCGTTTCTTAATGAAGATTTCCTCACCCGCCACGGATAAGGCATGAACTTGGTTGCAACGATTACCCGCTGTTCCGTGCTCTTGATCAATTCCCCCACAATGCTTTCGGACCTCCCTTGTCCATATACCTCGGCGGTATCGATGAAA
>JABLXM010000250.1 GCA_013177815.1 Anaerolineae bacterium
TGGATAAACTGGCGGGGAGTGGAGAAAATGAATTGACGCACATCAAGAATAATATGGATCCATGTGCCGATATTCACGAACTCCTGTGTAATGCCATCACGGATGATCCACCCGCAACGCTTGCTAATCTTGGCATCATCAAACCCGGATTTTCGGCTGAATTGGATGATATCGTCAATTCATCCCGCCATGCCCAGGAATGGATCGCCAGCCTGGAATCCATCGAACGAGAAAAGACTGGCATAAAATCCCTCAAAGTTGGCTACAACAAAGTATTTGGCTATTACATCGAAATAACCCACAGTAATGCCGCCTCCGCCCCGCCGGAATATATCCGCAAACAGACGCTGGTCAACGCAGAGCGTTATATCACGCCGGAATTGAAAGAATACGAAACCCTGGTTTTGAATGCGGAACAACAGATCCGCGAAACCGAAATCAAAGTATTCCGCCAGATATGCGCGTCCATCGCACCCCACAGCCAAAAATTATTGGGCACCGCCAACGCCATTGCCGAATTGGATGTGATCTGCTCCATGGCTGAGGTAGCCTCGATCAATGACTATCGGCGACCGGTCGTCGATAGTTCACACACGCTTGAAATTCATGAAGGTCGCCATCCGGTGGTCGAGGTCTATTTAAAGGGCGAACGCTTCGTGCCCAATGATACGATCCTTGATGAATCAGAGATCATTCGAGTCATCACCGGACCGAATATGAGCGGAAAAAGCACCTTCCTGCGTCAGGTGGCTCTGATCGTATTGATGGCTCAAATCGGCAGCTTCGTCCCCGCTGCATCCGCCCGCATCGGCTTGGTTGACCGCATCTTCACTCGCATCGGCGCCCAGGACGAGATTCACTCAGGGCAATCCACATTTATGGTTGAAATGATCGAAACCTCCAACATTCTCCATCATGCCACGTCCAAGAGTTTGCTGGTTCTGGATGAAATCGGTCGCGGGACGAGCACTTATGATGGCTTGTCCATCGCCTGGTCTGTCATCGAATATATCCACAATCATCCCGGCATTCGTTCTCGAACCTTGTTCGCCACCCATTACCATGAGTTGACCCAACTCAGTGAACTGCTGCCGGGCGTGAAGAACTTCAATGTCGCCGTTACCGAATCCGACGGCAAGGTCATCTTCCTGCACAAGATAGTTCCGGGCGCAACCGATCGATCCTATGGCATTCATGTCGCCCAATTGGCTGGCATACCCAACCCGGTCGTTCAGAGGGCGAATGAGATTCTGCGGCAATTGGAGGCATCATCTGGCAAAGCGGTCAATATCCAACCGGGGCTATCCGAACAAATGGCATTGTTCCCGCAGACGAACCCCTTGTTGGAGGAACTCTCCACATTGGATATCAATACGCTTTCCCCCATCGAAGCGCTTAACAAACTCTATGAATGGTCAAGCCGCTATGGCAGGAAAAATGGCGCTAACGATTGAGCAGGTACCTGCCGGCGAACATTAATATACCCGTTATCATGGTTATGCCGGCGATCCATGCGGCTGTCAGCGTGAATTTGGATATGACGTCCACGGAAATCTCAACCACCAGCCTCATAGCCTGATCGCCCAATGTCGATCGCCAGGCTTGGAAGAATGTTTCGGATGCCATCGAGCGAAACCCAAATCCCAACAGGCTGATCAATAAGCTCGCAATCCCGCCGATTGTGAATCCCCAACCGGTGAAAGACAATATCTCATGCGCGCTGCGAAAAGTGACCAGCATCAACAGCGCGATCATTCCAAGCGCCAGGAACGGCAGGATCGTAATCACAACCCGCAGGATACGGGCGATTCGAAGTATATCCTTGAAACTTACCGGTGCATTGTTGGATGATTGCTTGAAGTCTGTTTCGGGGTCGATCGTTATTTCGTCCGGCAAACTGTTCCCGATGATCTGTATCGATTGGATCATGAAATTCTCGATGTAAGCGATATACGGCTCTGGCAGCTTGCAAATCTGGGTTTGGTATAGTTGTCCACTCAATATTTTTTCCAGCAAGGTCAGATAGCTGTCCGGGTCACAATCCGGTAGCGCATCGACGATCAATCCGGCTACCACACTGCTTCGATCCCCCCTTAGATCGTTTTTGAGCGTGGTCAAGTCAACCGTATACGTCAACGATTGTGTTTCGAAATTGACATACGAAAATGTTTGCAGTGTGATCTCGTTGACGTTTTCTTGGATGAATTCACGCGTAAAAATTGAAGCGTAGATCTGACCCCAGGTTTCTGGTGAAATCTGCGCCATCAACACATCCATGTTGGGATAACTGCTGCGAATGATGTTGGTGTTGATTGTCGCTGCCGCCAGGCTTGGCAATTCGGTGTATAGCCCGCTCTC
>JABLXM010000251.1 GCA_013177815.1 Anaerolineae bacterium
CAACGCAAACCCGATTTTGGTCCTTCCAAACTGGGCTCAGCCGGCGCCACCGTCATTGGTGCGCGCCACCCCCTGGTTGACTATAATATCTACCTGAACACTGGCGATGTCGCCCTCGCTCAAAAGATTGCCCGCGCCATCCGCTATTCCTCCGGCGGGTTTCGTTATGTCAAAGCTATGGGAATACTCGTGGATGGCTTGGCGCAAGTCTCCATGAACCTGACCAATTTCCGCAACACCCCCATCGCCCGCGTTCAAGAAGCGGTGCGCCGTGAAGCCCAAGCCTATGGAGTCACGCTACATCACGCTGAGTTGGTCGGGCTTGTCCCTCAGGACGCCATTGTCTCTGCTGCGCAGTGGTACCTTCAATTAACGGATTTTTCCGCCGACCAAATCCTTGAAAACAATCTGCAACCTGCTCCAGCGGCAGCCGTCGTCCCTGATGAGCAACCCGACCTCCTCGACCGACTTGCCAGCGCCGCGCCCACACCCGGTGGGGGTTCTGCCGGCGCTCATGTCGGCGCTGTTGCCGCAGCGCTCGTCACCATGGTTGCCCGCCTCACGATAGGCAAGAAAAATTACGCCGCTGTCGAGGGCGATTTTTTGGCGATGATTGAAAAATCGGAGGCGCTTCGTTCATCCCTGACCCAATCGGTGGCAGCGGACGCACGGTCTTTTGATAGCTATATGCAGGCGCTGAAATTCCCCAAGGAATCGCCTGACCAGGTAAAAGCCCGCTCCGATGCCATCGCCGAAGCCTCTCTCGGCGCAGCTTCTGTCCCATTCGATGTCGCAAAATCATCCCTCCAAGTTCTCGAAATGGCGTTGTTCGCCGCCCAACACGGGAATATCAATGCCATCTCCGATGCTGGCTCCGCCGGCGCCTTTGCTTTTGCGTCATTTCAAGCAGCAGTCATGAACGTGCGCATCAACCTCTCCCATCCATCCCGCCAGCCCCGCGCGCAAGCAATGCTGAATGATATTGAGGAATATGAAAAAGTATCGCTGACGCTGAAAGATCAACTTGACCAAATTCTCAAAACGCGCGGGGGTCTCTGATTCACCGTGTACGTGCGTAAAATATTATTGGCTTTGTGCACCTTGTGTCTGGTGATGTTTTTTCTCGCCGCTTGTACCGGCGCGTCGCCGCAGGATGTCATCCGCGACCCTCTTCCTATAATTGACCCCACCTCGACGCAATTAGAGCCGACCACCGTAACAACCATCGTTGCGCCCACTCAAAAGCCAACGCTCACAACCACCCCTGTCATCTCAAACACGCCAACCATTGCGCCTTTGCCCTATTTTCAAAAGGGCGTACCGGAATTATGTGATCAAAGCTGGTGTGTCTATTCTTTCGAGACACCCTTCATAAGACCGATTTCCGTCGACTATAACCAACGGGTCGACCTTTCCTACCGCTACGGTTCGACCCAGGAAGGCAAGCGCAAGGTCCATAAAGGCGTTGAGTTCATCAACCCGACCGGAACACCGGTTCATGCCATTGGCAATGGCACCGTCATCGTCGCAGAGACAGATCATTTCGTTCGATACGGTCCGGTCATCGATTTCTACGGCAACCTGGTCATCATCGAACACGATGTACAAGATGGCGACCGCCCGGTTTACTCCCTCTACGGGCACCTGTCCGAGATCATGGTTCAACCAGGGCAGCAGGTAAAGGCGGGCGATCTCATCGGCAAGGTCGGCGCCACCGGCTCAGCCTTGGGCAGCCATCTGCACCTTGAAGTCCGTTTCGGCGAAAACAACTATGTATCTACTGTCAACCCCGAATTGGTCCTGCCCCCACCCAACGACCCGCCGACCGGCTCCCAAACCGGTATCCTGGTCTTGCGAATGCAGTCCCAGGCGTACAGCATTTTCAGCATTCCAATCTGGGTTGATCGGATTGATTCAAACGACACCAATCCGGTTATGCTGGAAAGCTACTTCAACAAAGCCCCACGTTCGAAAGCCTGGGATGAAGTAGGCGTCATTGGTGACCTGACAGAAGGGAATTATCATCTGAGTTTTTATAAGAACGGCGCTTACTTCGAAACCACGTTTCATATCTATTCCGGCAAAATGACTGTGTTGGATTTCGAATTCTGATCATCTAAAGGAGGCATCGATGGGAATTAAACCGGATCGTTGGATCGCAAAAATGGCGCGAGAACATGGCATGATCACGCCCTTCAGCGATACCCAGGTACGCGAAGGTGTGATCTCGTACGGTCTGTCATCTTATGGTTATGATATCCGCGTTGCGGATGAGTTCAAGATCTTTACCAACGTGCATACCACGGTAGTGGATCCAAAGAATTTTGATACCCGTTCGATGGTCGATCTGAAATCGGATCTCTGCATCATCCCACCCAACTCCTTCGCGTTGGCGAGAACGGTTGAATATTTCCGCATCCCACGGAGCGTTTTGACCATCTGTGTGGGCAAATCGACCTATGCCCGTTGCGGTATCATCGTCAATGTGACTCCCTTCGAGCCGGAATGGGAAGGTTTCGTAACCCTCGAGATCTCGAACACCACCCCGCTGCCAGCCAAGATCTACGCCAACGAGGGCATTGCGCAGGTTCTTTTCTTCGAAGGCGATGAAGAATGCAATATCTCATACGCGGATAGAAAGGGGAAGTATCAAAAACAGGATAGCATCATGCTGCCCCGGTTATGAATTAGGGACTCACCCGCAACCCCCTCGCCAGGCACCATTCATCTGATTGTCTGGCTGCCAGCGCCTGAAAAGGTATAATCTCAAGATAGACATGATGATTGATCCTCCTTGATCTCGGATCATGAGCGCCAAACAAATCAATTCTGCTGATCGATCGCCCGTGCTGCGAAAGCATGCTGAAGACTATCTCCTCATCATGCTGCTTTGTTTTGCCGCTTCCGTCTCCGGCACCCGCCTATTCCTCGAACTGACCGGTTATCCCCAACTCGGCAGTGGCGAGCTCCACATCGCCCACGTGCTTTGGGGCGGCTTATGTCTCTATATTGCCTGCCTTTTTCCAATCATATTTGCCAACCGCTGGGCATTTTATTGGTCGTCAGCCCTAACGGGCATCGGCATCGGTCTTTTCATCGATGAAGTCGGGAAGTTCATCACCAGTGAAAACGATTATTTTTACCCTGCCGCAGCTCCCATCATCTACGCGCTATTCATTCTATCTGTTCTGCTGTTTACATTCATCAAGAATTCACTTTCCGAACGCAACAGCCGCGCCAAATTCTATGATGTTCTTCAAACGCTTGAAGAAATTGTCGATCGGGACCTCTCTCAAGCTGAATACCAGGCATTGATGGAATCCCTTTCGCATATCGCCCAACACGCTCCGAATGAATCGGTTTCATTGCTTGTCCGGCAATTGGCTGATAATATTCCAGGCTATAAATTATTGATCGTGGAAGAAAAGCTGCCACCGATCAAAAAAATTATCAACTGGTTGAAAAAGATTGAATCGTTATATTTCACCCGCCGGCGAAACCACGCCGTCATCAGCGGCGGGTTATTCGCTTGGGGTGTGTGGGCGATTAGTTACCCGCTCTCGGTGATCGTAAAGATACGCTCGCCCCAAGAGCTCCAAGCTTTCCTGTCTGACCTGGTATCCGATCAATTGATTCGTGGCACGTCTGGTCTGACCTGGTTTCAAATTCGCATCGGATTGGAAGGCGGGATCGGCATCATCATCATTATTTCAGCCTTCCTGTTGCTGTTGAGAAAAGAAAAGATTGGCATCCCCCTCGCCATCAGCGCAACGCTCATGTCGATCTCGATCATCAACCTGTTGATCTTCTATTTTGATCAATTCTCGACAATAATCGTTGCCGCCTTTCAATTCGTGCTGCTCTTGTTATTGATCAGGTACCGCAACCGGTTTCTTAACGCAACTGCCTAACCCAGGATGTTGCCAACTTGAAACGTGGCGTCATCCTGCGCCGCAGCGAAGCACATTAGAACCAATTGATTCTATTCGGTCGCAATCATCACATTCGAGGCTTTGATCACCGCGTAAACAGTTGACCCAACCGATAGTTTGAGGTTCTCAGCAGATGTCTTCGTAATGACGGATACGATCTCCGCCCCGCCCGGCAGTTCGATGATCACCTCAGTGTTGACAGCCCCATGGTTGAGTTCCTTGATCTTCCCCTGGATGACATTCCTTGCGCTTAGTTTCATGTCTGCTCCAATCATCTTTTGTGCTGATATTTATCTATATTCTGCTCCAAAGTGCAACGAAAGCGAAGAATCTCGACATTTCCCTGCCCATGTACGTATATTGCAAAAGCAGCGCCCCTGGATGCTCAGGAAACAACCTGGAGCTATTAGTAGTGTATCACCATTGTTCTTCAAGATCTATCGTCTTCCCCATTTTTCTTTGCAGATAAAGTTCGAATGACGATGAATGCCGCCAATGAGATGATAATCAAAATCGCAGCGATAGGTTGCGCGCTCTGTAAACCAAACCCCTGAAACCGTTCGAAGATTAACACCGGGACGGTTATCGGGTGGTATGCAATGATGGCAACGGCTCCAAACTCGCTGACGCCGCGCGCCCCCATCATCACCAACCCGCTGAGGATGGCGCGCCAGGCATTTGGCAGGGTGATGAACCAGAAACACTGCCAGTTGGATGCCCCATCCGTCTGGGCGACCAATTCCAACTCCGGGTCGATAAGGTCGAAAGCGTCGCGGCTGGCATTGATCAAGAAAGGGATGCCCACAAATAACATCGCAACGACGATTCCAGCGATATGATCGGTAAAGAAAATTCCAATCGAAGCAAATAATTTGCCAAACATACCGTTTCGCCCAAAAACCATCAGCAGGGCAATGCCCGCCGCCGTGTGGGGAATAACCAGCGGCAGGTTGATGATCCCTTCCAGGATCGTCTTACCGGGAAATTTCTTGCGCGAAAGGATGTAGGCTAACGGTATACCGCCTGCCAAACCCAAACCCATCGATATAAAAGCAGCGAAGAATGTAATCCCAAGCGACCGGAGCACTTCATGATCAGATAGTGTCTGTCGAATTTCATCGCGCCCGCTTGTAACGATCGTGGTTACCAACGGAAAAAGGATGAAGATCACCACCAGTGTGCTCAGAATAATGGTTACGATAAGAAACGTATCAACGTTTTTTTCAATCATTAGGCTCCGGCACCACATAGTCCTTCAATGAAGCGGGAATGTTGTCATAATTATTCCCATAAGCCGGCTCGAAAAGCGGATGCTGGTATTCCAGCATGATCGCTCGCCCTTTTTCGCCCAGAAGATATGAAATGAATCTCTCGGCGTCTTCCTGGTGCGAGGAATTGGTTGGGATGGTAATGCCATACCCGATTCGTTCGCCTTTGAACACCGGATTGACGGATTGGAACCTCTGGAAATCGAGCCTGACTTCCACATCATCATAATAATCCTGATACGCAGCTTCACCCATATTCAGTTGATCAGGCAAATGCACCAGGTTCAGGTCATGTTGAGCAATCACGCTTTCATACTCGAACGCATAGTCCAGATCGCCGGATTCCAATAAAGCGATCAATTGGATACTGGCTCCCCGCATGATGATATGGCTGTTCGGTTTCGTCTCTACGATTTCAGGGATATGGATGACCTGAAGTCCGTCTTCATCATTGGTCTTGACAGGTGATCGGAATTCGCCGGCGAAGAAATCGAAGAATATATCCGGGTCGCCATAGTACTCCTCAGCCAACTTGACCACCATGAACGAACGATACCCTGCCGCATCAAACCTCGGATCGGCAATACCGACTTTGACATCCGGGCGTGAAAGCACCTCATACCAGTTTTCCGAATTGACCTCATCCTGGTACCGCGATGCGTCTGTATACGCCACAGCCAGATGGTTGGTGGCGAAGCGGATATACCAATCGGCATATGGCTGGTTGGTTTCAGTGTTTGTAACCGCGTACATCAGCGTCGGTATCAATGCGTGATCGGCTGTGATCACCACATCGATCGGCTCCTTGAGCTCGGTCACGTGTCGGATCACCTGAATACTGCCGTGGTACTCCATTTGCAGGTCGATATCCGGATTCTCGGCTTCGAATGCCTGCTCGATTGCTTTCATGGGTGTGATGACGCTTCCGGCGGCGAAAACCACCACCGTGTTCTTTTCTTTTGGACGACATCCCGTTAAGCAAGGCAGTAAGCACATCAAGATAAAAGAAATGCGGATTATTTTTTTCATTCTGATCTATCCACTCCCATCATTATATTGCAACAGGAGGTTTTCGATTGAAAACCTCCTGGCATTTTCCGAGCCTGTTCAAGGCATCGGGTGATCTATTTCCCGCCCCAATCTTCCCTGGTTATTTGATCTCGATCTTGCTCAAGAATTTCACCCATGCACTACTTTCCTGTCCGGGCAATGCGCTCATCAACCCATCGTCTGTAAATGCGATGATGCAGGTGTCGCAGCCCGCCAGGCTGCTCAAATCGACTTCAGCCGAAAATCCATCGCTGGCGGTCAACACCATTGTTGTCGCATCCGCAGCAGGTGCAACCATGGCAAGCAAGTCGTTGACCTTGACGCCGTTATAATCCACCGCGCCTTTTTTAGGATGCTCCAATGTGTAGGTGTCATCGCCAATGGCTTTCAGGTCTTCCACGCTGAACGCCATCTCTTCACCCACCTTACCAAAGATCACCAAGTCCCCTTCCAAAGTCGGTCCGGTGACTTCTTCCACCACCGCTTCGGTCGGCTCAGCCGTGGGTTCGGCAACCGCGCCTTCGAAATTGATCTTGATCTCGGCGATCGCTCCAACTGCTTCCTTTTTGCTCACATCGGACCCTACCAGTTTCAGTGGGAACACATCCTCATCCAGTGGATTTTCATTGACCAGGTAAGCCACGATGATATTATCGTTCCGCTTGACGCGCGTGCTATCGAAAGTGGCAGAATAACCATCGGCTGCCACCACTTCGACCGTGTACCCGGCATCTGCAAGATCATCGTTGAACGCTGGTCCGTCGTGTTTGATCTCGTCGTCCACCCGCCCAACCATCAGCCACAACGGAATACCGATCCATTCCTGATTCTTTTCATCCACCCAAATCGTTTGATGACAGTTGGGCGCCGCGCCGGATTCGAAAGTTGCGCGGTCCATTTCTTCGTTGATCGCACCTTCCAGCAGCACTGTCCAGTCCGCAGTCAGTTCCCGCACCTCTATCTTGCTGACCCATTTGACCGACCAGTGACCATCGGTGACCTGGTTCTTCTCATCGCTGATGATGGCTACCCGCAATTCTCCATCACGATTTTCGTCCAAATCAGCCCCATCGACTTCATACGCCAGGATGGGGGTCAAAACGGGTTTCTCCTGCTTTTCATCCCCGGTTCCTGGATCATAAGCGATGAAATCACCGTTCATCAACTGGTTGTATGAAAATGTGATGCTATAACCGTCAGACGCGACCACATTGACCCCAGTCCCTTCTTCCATCGGTCCAACCAACTCAGCCAGTCTGATCAATGAGACGCCCTTGAAAGTCGCCGGTGGCGTGATCTCCCCGGTGCTGCTCTTGATACCGGCGTAGCCTTCATCCGGCTCCATGGCTTGAATATCGCTCATTGTCAATTCTTCGCTAGTGCCATCGATGCCGATAATTTCGAGTACAGTCAGTTCTTCTTCGACCGGAGCGGCTTCCGTTTCGACCACTTCGGCTACCGGCGGCGTGGCTGCCGGCGTGCAAGCAGCCAGCAATAATATGATTACCCCCAGCGACAATAACCAGACCCTTTTCATCATTCTCTCCTTATTGTTGGATGATATAGAGAAATTATACTTGTATCGCTACGTCTATACAATATGAGTTTAGTCTTAACTTCTTCTTTTGCCTTCCAAAGAATAGCATATACTTGTGGAGAGAATTAGATCATGATGGAAAAGGATTTCCTATACCTTCAAATCGCCGAGGCGATCCGAAAACAGATCATCGAGGGTACCATCCACCCCGGTGATCGTCTTCCACCCGTAAGGGAATTGATCACGGAGTGGCATTGCACTCCAGGAACGGTACATCGCGCTTATAAACAACTCGCCAATGAAGGTTTGATCGTCGGTCGTTCCGGACAAGGTACCCGTGTTCTCAGCCATGTTGCCCACCCACATACAACCCCGGCGATTCGCAAAGCCTCTTTGGTCAACAAAGCCGAAGCCTTTCTCTTGGAAGCGGTAGCTTCAGGGTATACCGAGAATGATATCGAGACCGCCCTTCAGGCAGCCTTGGACCGCTGGCGGTCGATCAAACCCGCCACCCCTCAACACGCCGAAAATATCATCCGCTTTGCCGGCAGCCACGACCCTGTCCTGATGAACTTGGTTCGTGATTTCTCGCGCAAGCACCCTCAGGATGGTTTTGAGATCCATTTTCACGGCAGCCTGGGCGGATTGATTTTACTGTCACAAGGTCAGGTGGACCTGGCAGGTTGCCACCTATGGGATGAACCCACCAATAGCTATAATCTTCCGTTTGTGCAAAAAGTTCTGCCGGGCAAAAAAGTTCATCTGGTCAACATGGCAATCAGACAGATCGGCATCGCATTACCCCCGGGCAATCCGCAGCAGATCAACGCATTGGAGCAGGTCACCCAACCCGGAGTCATCTGGGTCGACCGTCAAGCGGGATCAGGCATTCGAGTGTGGACCGATGCCCATTTCAAGAAATATCATATCGATCCGGAACATATCCATCGTTATCCCCATGAAGCCATGACCCACACCCAGGTTGCCAAATGGATCGCAGAGGGCAGCGCCACCATGGGCTGCTGCCTCGAATATTCCGCTCGGGAATTTGAACTTGATTTCATACCGCTCGCCAAAGAAGAGTACGACCTCGTCACCACACAGGATGTTCACACGGGTGTCATGAAACGCTTTATGGATTATCTTGGATCCAACCCCGCCCGCAAATTGATCGCCCGCCACGCCGGTTACCACGCCACCCATACCGGCGAATTGTCCTTGATCGGTGAGTGAGGACGATAGCCATCTCCCCCCTATTAGAAAAGCGCCGTCATTCTGAGCCGAAGCGCAGCGCAGGCGAAGAATCTCATCGTTTCCCTGCCACGCTTTCGTATTACAGAGTCCCCTCGATCTAAAAACATTGCATCGAGACAACAACCCAGATTAAGAAAAAAACGTGATCCATATAGATCACGTTCATCCTCTCCGGTTCTTTCAATTCAGTCGGGGCGGGCGGATTTGAACCGCCGACCTCTCGGTCCCGAACCGAGTGCTCTACCGGGCTGAGCCACGCCCCGCCAGGACAAAATTATAATCCGCCAACCGCTATTGCGCAAGTCAATCTACCGACATTCAATCATAAAGAACCAGCCGGGAGATTGCAACCCGTGCCTGAAACATCTGCATAAATAGCAAAACCCAAGTCCACATGTCCAATTTTTTGCCAGAAAGATAGAAATAACTACTTGACAAATTAGAACATATATACTATAATAGTCATGTGTCCCCCCGCATTACTTTTTTCTTTTTACGATTAGCATCCACGCCCCGCAGTCCGCCACCCTCACCGCCTGATCATCTTCTTTCCCATCGACTTTTTACTCACCAACCGCTTCAAGGTCTTGCCGCCCACCCCATTCGAGCCGCGAAAAAAATCAAAAACGAATACCCGCTGAATTGTTCCTTTTGTATCCTATACCGGCACCTTAAAATCAATTCCCCCGTTGATCTCTACTATCCGCCGTCCACTCCCCAGCCTATTCGTTTCATTCGTTCCTTATACCGGCACCCCAAAAACGAATGCCAGGCGTACCCACATATAAGCGTTGGATGGCATTGGCGCGCCACCCAACATATTTTTTCTCTGTGTCTCTGTGCCTCTGTGGTTGTTCTTGTGCTATATCGAGATCGCCACGCCGCCTTCCGCGGCTCTCAAAGCACCGCGTCCAACTTCGCGAGCGCAGCGACGCGATCTCCATTCACCGCCTTTCGAGATCGCCACGCCGCTGCGGCGGCTCGCGAAGAACCCCGTCCAACTTCGCGAGCGCAGCGCAGCGAAGCGACGCGATTTCCATCCACTGCCTTTCGAGATCGCCACGCCGCCTTCGGCGGCTCGCGAAGAACCCCGTCCAACTTCGCGAGCGCAGCGCAGCGAAGCGATCTCCATCCGCTGCCTTTCGAGATCGCCACGCCGCCTTCGCCTCCTCGCAAAGCACCCCATCCCACTTCGCGAGCGCAGCGCAGCGAAGCGATCTCCGTTCACCGCCTTTCGAGATCGCCACGCCGCCGGCGGCGGCTCGCGAAGAACCCTGTCCAACTTCGCGAGTGCAGCGCAGCGACGCGATCTCCATCCACCGCCTTTCGAGATCGCCACGCCGCCGGCGGCGGCTCGCGAAGTGGGTCATTCAACTTCGCGAGCGCAGCGAAGCGACGCGATCTCCATTCACCACCTTTCGAGATCGCCACGCCGCCTGCGGCGGCTCGCGAAGAACCCTGTCCAACTTCGCGAGCTCAGCG
>JABLXM010000252.1 GCA_013177815.1 Anaerolineae bacterium
CAGGCGCCTTGATTGATACAGCGGTTTATGGCTTGGGGCATGAACCCACTGTACAGGAGTCACTCCGTGCGGGTACGGATGTGATTTGCTTTTCTGGGGACAAATTACTGGGAGGACCCCAGGCAGGAATTATTATAGGTCGCGAAGTATATCTGAATAAGATAAAGAAACACCCCCTGGCGAGGGCAATGCGGGCGGATAAACTATGTCTTGCTGGTTTGAGTGCTACTTTGACACATTACCTGAAAGAAGATTATGAGGAGCATATTCCTATCTGGATGATGATCGCAACGCCGATCGACAAAATCAGGACCAGGGCGGAATCCTGGGCGCAGTCTCTCGGGTGCGGCGAAGTCAAGCCGGGTGAATCAACAGTGGGGGGAGGGAGCCTTCCGGGTGAAATACTCCCAACCTATCTGCTACATATCAAAAGTCGAAAACCTGTTCGCATGATTGACAACCTGCGATTGACTTCTCCGCCCATAATAGCCCGTATTATCGACGATCATGTTGTTTTTGATCCCAGGACTGTTCTACCAGACCAAGATCCAGCCTTGCTATCTGGTATTCGGTCAGTGATGGATTCTTGAAATAGAATAATACTCTCTGAAGATGGTGCAACGATGAAAAGCGATCTTGATTACTTAATGAAAGAAAAAAATCTTGATGCCATCATGATTTTTGGCGATGGCAGAAATAACCCTGCCATGGTCTATCTCACTGGAGGAGGGCATTTCTCTTCTGCGTTATGCCTGAAAATGGTCGATAAACCTGCAATACTGATCCACGAACCAATGGAGAGAGAAGAAGCTGCCCGAACCGGTTTGAGAACTATAAATTTAGGGGAATACCCGATCAATAACTACTTGAGTAAAGCGCATGGGAATGACCCACGCCAGGCGAGTGCCTATCGCCTGGTTGATATTATGAATGATGTCGGATTTTCTGGCGGGTCGATCGCGATCTATGGTTTGGTTGATATTTCGGTATATGTGCCATTGATTAAAAATCTAGAAGCGCTGTTGCCCGGGCTATCGCTCCAAACCCTGCAGCAGTTCGATGTACTTTCGAATGCGATGATAACCAAGGATGATGATGAAATTGCCAGGGTAAGGAACATGGGGCGCATTACCACCGAAGTGGTTGCTCAAGTACAAGATTTCCTGTGTGCGCGCAAGGTTCGAGATCGTGTTTTGTATCTGGATGATGAAAACCCACTGTGTGTTGGTCATATAAAGAATAGGATTAATTTATGGCTGGCTGAACGTGGAGCCGAGAATCCACACGGCACGATATTTTCGCTGGGTCGCGATGCCGGAATCCCGCACAATTCCGGTCAAGACGAGGATGTAATCATGACCGGTATTCCCATTGTCTTTGATATCTTTCCATGTGAAGCAGGTGGCGGCTATCATTACGACTTCACGCGAACATGGAGCCTTGGTTATGCCACAGATGAAGTCCTTCAGTTATATGAGGATGTTTATCAAGCATATACCTCCAGTGTGAGAGAGATTAAGGTTGGTCAACCTTTTTCAGCCTATCAGGAACTTGTCTGTGACCTATTCAATACGGCAGGGCATCCAACTGTGCGCGAGAATCCTGCAACCGAAGTGGGTTATGTTCACACACTAGGGCATGGGCTGGGACTGCGAATCCATGAGAAACCTTTTTCAAGAGCATCTTTGCCAGAACCAAACGCACTGTTGCCGGGCATGGTGTTTACTGTTGAGCCGGGTTTGTATTACCCTGAAAAAGGGATGGGTGTCCGCATCGAAGATACGTTTTATATGGCTAAGGATGGTGTTCTGAAAGTGCTGGCGGAATTTCCCCATGACTTGGTCGTACCGATGAAAGGTTGATTAGATGGGGCGAACGATAAAACGAGAACTATTGCCATCTGCACGCGTTCTGGGCATCGAAACCTCTTGTGATGAAACGGCTGCGGCGGTCATTGAAAACGGTCGCAAGATATTATCCAATGTTGTTGCCTCACAGGTGGAGATCCATTCCAAGTATGGTGGTGTATTCCCGGAAGTTGCGTCGCGGCAACACATTCGTGCGATCCATACCATCATCGACGAAGCATTGCGCCAATCTCATATGGGATATAGCGATATCGACGCGATAGCAGTGACCCGCGGACCCGGACTGCCGGGATCGCTTGTTGTTGGCGCAAACGCTGCTAAGGGGTTGGCTTTGACCACCGGAATTCCATTGGTTGGCGTAAATCATCTGGAAGGTCATATCTACTCCGCTTGGTTATATCCGAACAGCGGCACGCGCACTCCGATGGCGCCAAAATTTCCGTCGATAATCTTGCTTGTCTCCGGCGGGCACACGGAATTAATACTGATGGAGGATCATTTAACATATCATAGGCTTGGAGGGACGTTGGATGATGCAGCGGGCGAAGCATTTGATAAGGTTGCCCGCTTGCTGGGTTTGTCCTACCCAGGCGGTCCAGCCATTCAAAAAGTTGCTGTGGATGGGAATGCAGAACAATTTAACTTTCCACGAGCCCGTCTTGAAGGCACCTGGGATTTTTCGTTCAGCGGTTTAAAAACCGCCGTCCTGCGGGTTGTTCGGGAGTATGAAGAAACGAATAAACCATTGCCCAAAGCAGATATTGCAGCCAGTTTCCAGGCGGCGGCGGTTGATGCACTGGTCACCAAAACGTTTGCTGCTGCCAAGCATTTCGCCGTAAAAGAGATCATTTGCGCCGGTGGCGTGTCAGCCAATAAAGCATTGCGGGAAGCTCTATCTGTGCAAGCAGATTTTCCTGTGCATATACCGCCCTTATCCCTGTGCACTGATAACGCTGCTATGATTGCTGGGGCAGGTTATTTCCGTTATGTTTCTGGTCATGTCGATGATTTATCGTTTGATGTGATGCCATCTTGGGTATTAGAGTAATAATATCTCATGCGTTCATTTAGACATTGGACTCCGGGCTACTTGTTTCATCGTGTCGTCGAAAAAGTTTATCGCTGGACAAATCCGGATGCACCGTGGTTGACCCCACAAGCCAATGAGCTGCTCAATTCTTGGATACGAGATACCGACAGCGGACTTGAGTTTGGCTCCGGTCGTAGTACCGTCTGGTTCGCCCGCCGTTGTGGTAAATTGACCAGTGTTGAACACAATCCAGATTGGTATCAGGCAGTAACCAAACGCCTGAATGAGCAGCAATTGATTAATGTCGATTATCATTTATTTCCTCGAATAGATGATGCAGATTCAAGATCGAGCCAATATGTCAAGGTAGCTGAGCGCTTTGGCAGCGGTGAACTTGATTTTGTGCTGGTTGATGGCATCTATCGTGATGCCTGTGTTGCTGCGGTACTGGATAAGATCCGGCGAGACGGCATCCTTATCATTGATAATGTACATCTATATTTTCCAAGCGATTCGCGCTCACCCAATGCGATCAAAGTTGGTGAGCCACCGGCATCCGACCTGTGGCGACAAGCGTTGGATCAGCTTGGAAACTGGCGCCGGATATGGACGAGTAACCACGTGAGTGACACGGCGATATTTATCCGGAACTGAAAATAGCCAAGAATGAGATGAATACGATCAACTCGAAAATGGTGAAAGATAAACCTGCGGAACTGTCTGGAGAATCTCAAGAGGGTCAGGATCCTCAAACAAGGATCAATGATAGCCTGGTACACCGGGCGGGGGACCTGTGTCCAGTGTGTCAACATGATCGCTTGCACTACAACGGGATGATCGCGTTGACCTGTGACAGGTGTGGAACAATTGATGGGATTGGCTGTTTCACTTGATAGCTTGAAGGCATTACCCCGGGTGGGTGATCGACCAAGAGATTTATACGGAGGCAAGGATGAACGTTCACGTTGATTGGCAGAATGGGATGAGTTTCCAAGGAGTTTCTCCCACTGGTTTTACCGTACCGCTCGGCACAGATGCTGCGTTCGGCGGAAATAACGATGGTTTCAAGCCGATGGAGCTTATGCTGATCTCGCTTGCAGGTTGTACAGGTATGGATGTCATATCCATCCTCATGAAGAAAAAACAGGTTGTCAAGATGTTTCGGGTGAACATAGAAGCGCAACGTGGGGACGAACATCCCAAAGTATTTAAATCGATCGTGATTGAATATGTGTTTGGCGGAGAGAATCTTGACGCGCCGGCGATCGAGCGCGCTGTCCAACTGTCCGAGGAAAAATATTGCCCGGCTCAGGCGATGTTGCGCCATGCCGTATCCATATCGCACAAAATAACGATCATCGACCAAACCTAGGGGTAGATATCAGAGGCGATTTGGCTTGGCTGATCTGAACAGATACACGCCCGGATCGACTGGCTAAAGCGAACCAGTTTGCCCTGGTATTCGTCGTCACCATCTTGGGCGACCCATCCTTCCAGGTTGAATGCCAGGGGACCATCGGCAGGTACCCATTCGCCGTTATATTTCCTGGCGATATGGACATGAGTGCCGGTTGATCGCCCACCTTCACATGAAGGTAAACCAATTCGATCGCCGCTGTTTAAGTGAGTTCCGGCAGAAGGTATGCTATCCGTAGCCAGATGTAAATAGAAC
>JABLXM010000253.1 GCA_013177815.1 Anaerolineae bacterium
ATGACTCTAATTGTTGCCATGAAATGAGACTGCCTATTCAACGCGAATGATCCGGCTGTCGAACTCGCCAACCATAGATGCTCGAACGAGGACATCCTCCTTGATAAGCCATCCCTGATAAGGTTCCGAGCCGTTTTTTGCAATCCAATTACTCAGATTGAAAGGCATCGGACCATCCGCCAGAATCCATTCACCATTGAACTTTCTGGCAACATGGACATGCGTACCTGTCGAAGAACCGCCTTCACAGGATGGGTGACCAATGCGGTCGTTGGTGTTCAACCAGACGCCTTCTGCCACCCGGTCTTTGCTGGCGATATGCAGATAAAGCATTGCCCAACCGGTTTGTTCATGACCATCGCCATCCATGTCGACCATCACAATCCCGTTACCTGAACGCACAACCAAGCCAGCAGCAGAAGCAGTAACCCAATCAATGGATTCGGTACAACCATGCGACTCACTGGCTGGTGCAAAATCCAACGCTGCCAGGGCGCCATCTGGTCCCCAGGCAGAATGCGGACCGCCGGTCAGGCTCCAAACCGTTTTTGGTTGGAATGGTAATACCAGAGCTGGTTGGGTGAGGGTGGTTGGGTAAAGCGGTTCAACCAATTGTGCCCTCAACCAGGGGCTTTCGAACATTTGTTGGTGCAATTCAGGAAGACTGCCAGGCGAGTAGAGCACGCCACCCCAATTGCGCTGATCATAGAGTTTTGAAAACAAGAATTGAACCGCAACAGTACCGGCATTCAGATCTGGCGCCAGTCGGATCGTATCGTTGTTCGAAAAAGCCAACTCGGTCACCAACCCAGCCCGCCAGCCATAATATCCAAGCGATAATTGCGAGACTGCCCAACTGAGTTGATGATATAACCCCTTTTTTAATAGATTTTTATAACCAATGGGGTAATCTGTTTCAGCAATATTACGAGGTTGCCCATATACCCAATGGCTTTGGTACTCCAAGATCGAAAGCAGTAGCCTGGGGTTGATTGAGTTTTCAATCGCCACGCGTTGAACCACCTGTGCACCGGAAAGATTCCCGTTGGACATGTGTTCAGTGTAGGTGCTCAAATAGCCGCCGGCGTTGACGACAAAAGTTTCGATATCGAAATCAATCGCGCTGGGGGAGTAGACCACCTCGCTATCCGGAATCAGATGATCGGGAGGTCCGATCTGATCAAGCCTGTCCGGGATGATCAGGAGGATGTTTGGATCCAACAGACCAAACTCCGGCAGCAGCTCCGGACTTTCGATCTCATCGACATTCACATTAAACCTGACGGCAAGCGAAGGCAGCGTATCACCTGCCTGGGTGGTATAGAGGATTGGTGGTGCAGATGTGGGGGAAACGGCTGTTTTGGTAAGCGTAGGCGTATGAATAACCGGTTGCGGCGTGGGCACGGTCATGGTTTCTGTTGCCTGCACGATCGAATCCTGAGGATTCTGAGTCGCAATGGGGGTTTGTTCGGCCATGGGGGTGGGCTGATAGCCGACTCCGCCAGGAGTTGGAAGGTTATCCGGGTAGTTAACGCTGCGGGTACATGCCAGGGTTGTGACAAACCAGATGCTTAATCCGATTACTGCGATCCTATTTTTACCTGTGGATTTGATTTTCCGGTTTACGGCTGTCCCATGCTTCAATGACATAACCGTCCTTTACCAAATAACCATCATATTCTTCATTAGCAGGCTCGGCGAACCACCCATCCAACAGGAATGGAATGGCGCCAGTAGCTTCGATCCATTCCCCATTATACCTTCGGGCAAGGTGGACATGGGTTCCACTGGACAATCCACCCTCACAGGAGGGGTGACCGATACGGTCGCCTGGTGAGACGATCGATCCAGCCGCTATGCGATCCTGAGAAGCCATATGCAGATATAGCAACGACCACCCTGTCTGTTCGTAGCCGTCAAAGTCCAGATCGATGACGACAACACCATTGTTGGAACGCACGACCAAACCCGGCGCCGAAGCAGTCACCCAGGCGTTGTTCGGCACGCAGCCCGCCGTTTCACCCGGCGGCGCAAAATCCAACGCTGCCCAAGCAGAACCATCCCCCCAGCCGCCATGTGGTCCACCTGTGAAGGACCACGTCGCTTTATCTTCAAAAGGCAGTTGCATTATCGGCTGTTCCAAATCCGATGGGACCAATGGCTCTATGGCTTGATCAAATGCGTAACCAAATAATTGCTGATACGTGGCATTGAAACCACCCGAGGTGGTGACGCTTTCCCATTTCTCGCGGTCGAACAGTTGGCTGAAGAAATATTGCACACCAACCGTGCCGGCGTTAAGAGTGGTGGTGGGCAAAATAATGTTGCCATCCGGCAAAAAATACGCCGACAACACATTGGCTTTCCAGGTGTAATAACCAAAGTTCAACTGGTTGGCAGCCCAGGTCAACTGGCGCCAGAGACCTTTGCGGTTGCTGTCGGGATAGCCGGCGGGATAATCGATGAAGTAGGGATCTGGGTTTTTGGATGATACCCAGCCAGACTGGTATTCAAGCACTGCCAGGAGCAATTTAGGGTTCACGCTGAATTCCCGGCTGACGCGTGTGACGATCTCGCCGCCGCTCAGTTGTATTTCATCGACTTCTTCGCTGTAATCGGACAGGTAACCGCCTTTTTCGGCGATGAACGCTGCCGGATCGAAGAAGACCGTCATTGGTCCATACACCAGTTCGGAATCCGGGATTATCTTATAAGCAGGGCTGCTGCCATTGGGAACAGGCGCCGGGATGAGCAGTTGCTGTCCCACATCCAACAAGTTGGGATCGGCAATACCATTGGCTTCGATCAACATGGCGACCGTAACGCCGAACCCCTTGGCGATGATCGATAAGGTATCCCCGGCGGAGACGGTGTAGGTTTCCTCTGTATCACGCAGTTTGGGCAGCATGCGCTGGTTATCTGGGGTGGGGGTCAAAATTGGCTGACCCGGTTGGCGGGTGGGGGGAACAGTCACTTTGGGTGGAATGATGGTGGCGGCAGGAGGATGAGGCGAGTTGGATAACCCGGGAGGTTGGGATGTTTCACCTTCCGGCGGAAGTTCAGCAAGCTCATTTTCAGGAAACGTAATGACGCAACCGGCAATCACACCTGTTCCAGCAGCAATCACGAGGATTATATATAGCGCTTTTCGGGAAATAAAATTCATCAAGAATCAATCACTCGAACCCGAACGACATACGCCTTCCGCCGATCAAATGAAGATGAAGGTGGTCCACCGTTTGACCGGCATCCGGACCGGTATTAATGACAACGCGAAAGCCATTCTTATCCAAACCTTGGTCACAGGCGATGGCAGGCACTATGCTGAGCATATACCCTAAAATATCCTGATGATTTGGTGACAGCGAGAGCATGGAGGCGATGTGGATGTTCGGTATTATCAAGATGTGGGTGGGTGCAACCGGGCGGATATCCCAAAATGCCGTTACCAGGTCATCCTGATGGACGATCCGGGCAGGCTGGCGACCACTCGCAATGCTGCAAAAGATGCACTCTTCCATGTTACGGATTTACCAATGGAATGGGACCGAGGGATGGTTCGCAGACGATACGGTAATAATCCAGTTCTACTTGCTTGTTCGCGCTGGCGTACTCGGCTGCTGCGTTACCGACTTCGCGTACAACGTCGATATGGTAGGATGCATCAACGTCCCAGTATCGGGGTAATACCATCAATGGCAAACTGACAGAACCTTCCGGCATATACGACGGTCGTGCAAGATCACTTTCATCTGCGAGCGGAATCCAGTTGTACATGACCGGGCCGCGGGGATTAACGGTAAAACCCAGTTTAAATCCAACCTGAGCTGCGACCTCGGCTGCATACGGCGTGAATCCGCCGCCGGGCC
This sequence comes from Anaerolineae bacterium, assembly GCA_013177815.1. Taxonomy (GTDB): domain Bacteria; phylum Chloroflexota; class Anaerolineae; order Anaerolineales; family Anaerolineaceae; genus JABLXM01. The sequence goes on from JABLXM010000253.1 coordinate 3,870, forward strand.
AAATATACGCCACCGGCTTCCTGCCGTATACCAGTTCGACGGTCTCCATTGAGCCGTTGATCTCATTGAAAATATACTCTTCGGAAGTCACCCTTCCATAAACTTCTGTGTCGACAAGTGTGCCTGGCGCCCAATTTTGGATCGGGACGTTATGGACAACGCCGTGTCCCTCATGAATGACCCACCCCTCCTGTTGCAGCCGCTGATTGCCTTCGAGCACTTCCGTAAGTGTGCCAGGGATGCTTATCCAGGCATTGACGACCGGCACCCCGAATTCCTTGAAATGGGTCTCGTAATAATCGGCATAGTGGCGGTCATCGACGATCAGGATCACCGAGCGCTGGGGTATGCGCTCGTTCTCATACAGGAACCCCACCAACTGATCCATGGTGATGGCTTCGAAACCTTGTTCACGCAGGTCGCGAATCAACTGCGCCAGAGTCTCATGGGAAATCTGATTGGGCTGGGTGGCATCGCCATCGGTGATGGAGTGAAACATGACCGGCATGACGACCGTGCCCGGCGCACTCTTATTCGGATCCCAGCGGTTACGTAGGTATTGACAGGTGTCTTCAATGTATGTATGTGGATAATCCAGAGCGTTCAACCATTGTGAGACAAATGGCTGGGGTAGGTCTGGAGGCGTCTCGGCTATGGTTGGGGAGGGAGTTGGTGTTGCGGTTTCCAGCGGGGGGGCAAGCGTGGGTGTTTGGGTTGCATCCGGAACAGCATAGGTTGCCGTGAGCAATGCACTTTCGAAGATTGCTGTCAGGTCAGGCGAAGTGGCTGGGTTTGCCGGCTGGCAACCAGAAAGCATGGCAACAGCAATGATAATCATTAAGCCGAAGCCTGGATGAATTTTATTTCGCGTTTGCATCTTACCAATAATAATCAGGGCAACGAGTAAAAAAACGTTTCCCTACTGCTTGGGAGGCACATCACCCTTGATGTATGACTCCACCATCTCCCGGCAGAGCTCATCCTTGAACTGTTGGGGAGGCGTCTTCATGAAGTAACTCGATGGGGCGATCAATGGACCGGTGATGCCGCGGTCCAGCGCCAATTTGACGCAACGAACCGCATCAATGACCACCCCGGCGGAGTTGGGTGAATCCCAAACTTCTAATTTTGCTTCGAGGTTCAATGGCACATCCCCAAAAGTAGTGCCTTCCATGCGGATATGACACCACTTGCGATCGGTCAACCACGGCACGTAGTCCGACGGACCAACGTGAACATCATTTTCAGGCAGGGCGTAGGGCAACATGCTGGTGACGGCGCCTGTTTTCGATATTTTCTTGGATTCCAGCCGTTCACGCTCGAGCATGTTCAGGAAATCGGTGTTGCCGCCAAAATTCAACTGGTAGGTGCGGTCCAGGCGGACACCGCGGTCGACGAAGAGGCTGGTCAAAACACGATGCAGGATGGTTGCACCGACCTGGCTTTTGATATCATCCCCGATGATGGGCAAACCAGCCTGTATGAAGCGTTCCGCCCAGTATTTCGAACTGGCGATGAAGACCGGTATGGCATTCACGAAGCCACAACCAGCCTCAAGAACTTGCTCGACATACCACTTGGTCGCCATCTCTGATCCCACCGGCAGATAATTAACGACGACGTCGGTCTTGGTATCTTTGAGGATCTTGACGATATCCGCTGTTGGTCCTGGAGCTTTTTTTACGATCTGTGAAAGGTATTTTCCCAGACCATCATGGGTCATACCACGATAGACCTGGACCCCTTTTTTAGGCACTTCGGCAAATTTAAAGGTATTGTTGGGAAAGGCGTAGATCGCCTCGGAGAGATCTTTGCCCACTTTGGTATCAACGACATCAAATGCGGCTGTAAATTCAATATCCTTCACATGATAACCGCCCAGGTTGACATGCATCAAGCCGGGCACTCTATCACTATCGGCTGCTTTCTTGTAATATTCTATTCCCTGCACGAGGGATGAGGCACAGTTACCGACACCGATAATCGCGACCCGCACCTTCTTTTCTTGTACCATCTTTGCACTCCTGGATAATGATTGGTGTATTCAGTTGGGGCGATAATCTTACCCGATTAACGCAGATGAGGACAGCAATCCTCACCACCTGTATTATACCAATTCACAAGGTGGCGCGGCGGATTCTTTCTTGGGCAGGCAGTATCTCATAAAGAGAGCGGAGGGGGTGCAGAGGAAGATCATAAATCATTAAGTGTGTATTTTGTGAAGTAAAAAGTCGATGAGGGTAGGACGGCTCCTTTCCGGCGGTGGGGGGATCGCCGTGCGGCGATGGTTCAGGCGCGGCGACGGCGAGATTTGTTCCTGTTTTTTTCGCGGTTCGAATGGTACGGACGACGGACGGCAAACGGCTATCGCTGACGGCGAGAAGGTTGCGAACGCTGAGGTGACGGGAGGCATTCGGCTGGAGGGTTTCGGAAGATGGGGCTTTCCCCTTTAGATCGCTTCGCTGCGCTCGCGAAGTTGGATGGTTTGCTTTGCAAGGGGCTCGGCGGCGGGATTTGTTCCTGTTTTTTTCGCGGTTCGAATAGTCCAGGCGGAGACGGTTAGGTGAGCATTCGTTTCCAGGATGCCGGTATATGATACGAATGAAACGAATAGGCAAGGCGGGATCGATTATGGGGGATGTTAAGGTGCAAGGCAGAGACACACGACGGCATGCCGTCATGGCAGCCATCGAAAGCCCACCGTATATCAATTATAGAATATATGTTCTGTTTTGTCAAGACAGACATGCCCTCTATTCTAATCACTTTCCGAAGTTATCCTCTTGATGATTTGTGATAAAATCACTCCAGTTTTAACTTGTCATAATCGCAACTCATCAAAAGAGGCAGAGGCATTTGCCCAAGATAACCTTGACAGGCATGGCAAAACAGGTGTCATTTGCGGCATAATCCCGAAAGTGCATGACTGTAAGAAGAATCAACTCGAAACTCACAGTATTTGCCTCTCGGATGAGAGGCGTTTTATTTATCTAGCGGAGAGCTTCAATGCGTTCATCCAATCCTTATAACCGTCGATATCTTGATCTGCTTGGAAAGAAAGTCGTCACTTTTGACGGGGCTATGGGAACTAATCTTCAATTGCTTGACCTGAGCGCCGAACAGTTCGGCGGCGAACAGACCAACGGCTGCAATGATTATCTGGTAATCAGTTTCCCGCAGGCAGTGGAATCAGTCCATCGCAGCTTCCTGGATGTTGGTGTGGATGTCATCGAAACCTGCACATTCCGCTCAAATCGCATCACGCTGGCTGAATATGGTATAGAGCATCGCGTGGTTGAAATCAACAAGACTGCAGCAACTATGGCACGTTCACTGGCAGACGAATACAGCCGGGGAGGTCAGTTGCGGCTGGTGGCTGGATCTGTTGGTCCATCCGGAAAATTACCCTCGATGAATGATCCTGAATTATCCAACATCACGTTCGATGAACTCGCGGACGTTTTCCGGGAACAGGCTGTAGGGCTGATCGAGGGCGGCGTAGATCTATTGCTGATCGAAACATCGCAAGACATCCTCGAAGTCAAGGCGATCATCAACGGATTTCAACAGGCATTCGTTGAGACCGGGATATCTGTCCCTATTCAAGCGCAAGTCACACTCGATACGACCGGTCGTATGCTTTTAGGCAGTGACATATCCGCAGTGCTGACGATTCTGGATGGTTTGCCTATTCATGCCATAGGCTTGAACTGCTCCACCGGACCGGATTATATGCGTGAACCCCTCCGCTACCTAACATCATCCGCTCATTACCCTGTATCTTGCATCCCCAATGCGGGTCTACCGCTTAATGTAGAAGGGAAAGCTGTTTACCCGCTCGAGCCAAAACCCTTCGCAGACACTATGACCGAATATGTAGATAAATTCGGCGTCAATATCGTAGGTGGATGCTGCGGCACCACGCCCGAACATCTAAGAATGCTGGTCGATGAATTATCAGGTAAGGCACAGGCTGTAAGATCGATAACTTCTATTCCTGCACTGGCATCATCAACGCAATCCGTCCCCATGCGCCAGGAACCCCCGCCGTTCCTGATCGGTGAACGACTAAATACCCAGGGCAGCCAGGTATTCAAGCAAATGATCCTCGATGAAAAATTCGAGGATATCGTCACGCTGGCACAAAAGCAAGTGGATTCCGGCGCCCATGGGCTCGACCTGTGTACAGCGCTTACTGAACGCGCCGATGAAGGCAAATTGATGGTTCGGTTGATAAAAACCTTGTCCAACGCCGTTCAAGCCCCGTTCATTATTGATTCTACCGAACCGCTCGTCATAGAAGGCGCCCTGAAAACTGCTCCCGGAAGGTGTTTGGTCAATTCGATCAACATGGAAGCCGGCAGAACAAAATTCGACCGTATCGTGAAGTTAGCCAGAGCGCACAATGCTGCTGTCATTGCCCTCACCATCGATGAAGAAGGCATGGCAAAAACCGCCGCGCGCAAACTTGAAGTCGCCAAAAGGATATATCATTTAGCCGTAAATGAGCTTGGCATGCGGGCAGAAGATCTTGTTTTTGATGTGCTAACCTTCACCCTAGCCACGGGTGACCCAGAGTATTCGACTTCGGCAATCGAAACCATAAATGGCATCAAACTGATCAAGAAAAATCTGCCCGGAGTGCTGACATCATTAGGCGTTAGTAATGTATCCTTTGGGCTCCCAGCCGCAGTTCGTCCTGTCATAAACAGTGTCATGCTCTATCATTGCGTCAAAGCCGGATTGGATATGGCAATCGTAAATCCTGCCCACATTACACCGTATTCCGATATCGGTGAAAAGGATCGCACGATCGCGGAGGATCTAATTTTCAATCGGGGTTCTGACCCGCTCAAATCTCTGATAAGTCACTTCGAGAAATCAACGTTGGTTCCAGAAAAGAAAGCCAATTCAATCAAAGAAATCGAAGCCCTATCGACCGAGGAACGTTTGCATTGGCGCATCGTACACAGGGTAAAAGAAGATGTCGAAAAGGACATCGATGCGATCATCAACCGTGAAACGAAAAAGAGTCGCTCAGAAGTTGCCGTGGACATCCTGAACAACACGCTGCTCCCGGCGATGAAGGAAGTCGGTGACAAGTTCGGCAGTGGTGAGTTGATTCTCCCCTTTGTTCTTCAATCCGCAGAGGTTATGAAACGCGCCGTATCACATCTCGAGAACTATCTTGAACGCAAAAAAGGCATCAGCAAAGGGGTTCTTGTTTTGGCTACTGTGTATGGCGATGTCCACGATATTGGAAAGAATTTGGTAAAGACCATTCTGGTCAATAATGGCTATGATGTAATCGATTTAGGAAAACAAGTGCCCGCCGAGACGATCATAGCCACGGCTCAAGCGGAAAACGCCACCGCCATTGGACTCTCTGCCCTGTTGGTTAGCACCAGCAAGCAGATGCCGTTAATCGTCAACGAATTACACCGCCGTGGGGCGAGCATCCCGGTGTTGATCGGCGGGGCTGCCATCAATCGCCGCTTCGGGCGCCGGATATTGCAAACAGAAACCAACGAATTCTATCCCGGCGGCGTTTATTATTGCAAGGATGCCTTTGAAGGGCTTTCGGTCATGGATAAGTTGGTGAATAACGATGAACGAAAGATACTAAACGACTCCGTTGTTCGAGAGGCAATGATCGAACTCAACCGAGGGACAGAGACCCAAGATGCGAAACCGGTGTTCGACCAGACAATTGCCCTGCCCCCAGCCGCCAAGATCCCTTCACCACCATTTTGGGGCGTCAAGGTGGTCAAATCGATGCCGCTCGAAATGGTGTTCGAACATTTATCGCTCAACGAGTTATACCGTTTGTCTTGGGGAGCAAAAAATACGCATGGTGAAGCATGGACGAAGCTGAAGGCTGAATTTCGACGAACGACTACACCTTATGCGGAACGACGCCTTGAAAACGCCCTGGTTGAGACCACAAGCGGTATATGGATACTTCCCTGCCCAGCGAGATCTCAATGAGCTGATAATCTATGACCCTGCAACAGTAAGCAGCGATCGACCGTTGGAGATGGCTCGCTTCACCTTCCCACGCCAATCCAACAATGACCGTTTATGCCTGGCGGATTATTTTGTGGACAGACATTCCGGGAAAATGGATTTGGTCGCATTCCAGGTGGTTACGGTGGGCAACGAAGCAACCCAATATATCGACCGGTTGCAAGCAGGCGGAGATTATAGCAAAGCCTACTTTGCGCATGGACTCGCCGTTCAGATGGCAGAAGCGACAGCGGATTACCTGCACCAGCATATTCGAAGGGAATTAAATTTGGAAGCCGGTCAAGGTAAACGATATTCGTGGGGATACCCTGCAATCCCCGAATTAATGGACCACCAGAAGGTATTCGATCTCCTTCCGGCGGAGGAACAACTGGGAATGAAACTAACAGATGCATATCAACTCATACCAGAGCAATCAACGGCTGCGATCATCATCCATCACCCTGGCGCCAAATATTTCAATATCGGCACAACCCGCCTTGACCAATTGATCGGAGCGTGAGCATGGAACCAACCAAACCCTTGCATGATCTTTTCGCCAGCGGTAAACCCGTTCTTGCTGACGGCGCCATGGGGACACTGCTCAATCAGCGGGGCATTGGTTATGATTATTGCTTTGACGAATTGAACATCACCCGCCCAGCCCTGGTCGCCGAAATCCACCGCGAATATATCGAAGCTGGTGCGCAAATTATTCAAACCAACACCTTCGGAGCCAACCGGTATAAATTGCAAAAACACGGTTTGGACAAACAACTTGAGAAGATCAATGCGAGCGCTGTGGACCTCGCCCGGCGCGTGATCATGGCTTCCTTCTCGAAAGTGTTGATCGCCGGCGACATCGGACCGCTGGGTGTGCGCCTGGCACCTTTCGGTCGTGTGCAACCGGAAGAAGCCCGACAGGCTTTTACCGAGCAGATCAACGCTTTGGTTTCAGCGGGTGTCGACCTTATCATCATCGAGACGATGACCGATCTATATGAGGTGCGGGAAGCGATCCAGGCAGCCCGCGAAGTTACGCCCGCCATCCCGATCATTGCCTCCATGACATACACTCGGGACGACCGGACACTGCTTGGGGACACACCGGTCAAAGTGGCACGCAGTATGGCTGAGTTTGGGGCTGATGTTTTGGGCGTCAATTGCTCTGGCGGTCCTGACCAGATATTACGGATACTACGGCAAATGCGACAGGCGGTTCCCGATTCATATTTTTTAGTCATGCCGAACGCCGGTTGGCCACAGCAAACCGGGGGACGGATCATGTACCCCGCATCGCCGGAGTACTTCCGGGAATATGCAATCGCATTCTGGCAAGCCGGGGCGAACATCATCGGGGGCTGTTGCGGGACCACACCACAGCATATCGCCATCATGCGCGAGAAGCTCGAAAGCACAACCCTTGACGTCAGCCTGCCCAATGGCGCCATCTCAGTTCTGGAATCAGACGAAGTATCGGCTGCGCAATCCCCCACGAACTTTGCCTCCAGATTGCGCAGTGATGACTTTTTGATCACGGTCGAGATGGACCCGCCACGGGGTTTATCAACGAACAAGGTCATCGCCGGCGCCTCCTTGATCGCCGAAGCCGGCGCGGATGTGATCAACGTGGCGGACAGCCCAATGGCGCGCATGCGGATGAGCCCGTGGGCAGTCTGCAACATCATCCAAAAAGAAGTGAAAATCGAAACCGTTTTGCACTTTCCAACCCGCGGGCGGAACCTGCTGCGCGTTCAAGGCGACCTGCTGGCTGCTCATTCCCTTAACGTACGCAATATCTTCGTAGTGATGGGCGACCCCACCGCCATCGGCGACTATCCAGATGCTATGGACAACTACGACCTGGTGCCATCCGGATTGATCAAATTGATCAAGCAGGGTTTCAACGCGGGGTTCGATCACGCTGGCGCGGAGATCGGACAACCCACGTCTTTTGTTGTGGGTTGCGCCCTCGATCTCAACCCGGGCAGGTTCAATAGTGAAATCAAGAATATACAGAAGAAGATACTTGCCGGCGCGGATTTCATCCTGACCCAACCTATCTATGACACGAGGGTGGTGGAAGAATTCTTCGACAGGTATGAAGCCATCTACGGACCGATGCCTATCCCAGTTTTCGTTGGCATCCTGCCGCTGGCGAACTATCGGCATGCAACCTTCCTGCACCACGAAGTGCCCGGCATTACTATCCCGGATGACATTCGTAGTAAAATGGAGAAATCCGGCGGGGACGACCCGACAACTGGCATTGCAATTGCCCGGGATATGATCCTGGAATTGAAGGAACTTGTCAGAGGCGTATATCTCATACCCGCTTTCAATCGTTACGATCATATCGCCGAGATCATCGAGACAATCAAACAGCATGACAAAGATATTAACCATTGACATTGGGAATACTAACGTCACCCTGGGATTGTACGTAGGCAACCAGTTGGGTCCTCGTTGGCGCCTTGCAACCGACAACGAGCGCATGCCTGATGAATATGGATTGCAATTCCTTGGTTTACTCGATCATGCCGGCAGGAAGATAACGGAACTGGAAGGCATTTGCCTGTCCTCGGTCGTTCCACCACTCACCAGCCGAGTCGTGCAAGCGTGCAGCCAATACCTTGGGCTGGATCCGCTGATCATTGGTCCTGAAATCAAAACAGGGATCAAAATCCTGTACGAAGAGCCTGGGGCGGTGGGGGCTGACCGAATTGCCGATGTGGTGGCAGTCAACGAACTGTATGGTGGTCCTGCCTGCGTGGTAGATTTTGGCACAGCCACGACTTTCAACGCCATCACCGCCAAAGGCGAGTATTTGGGAGGCGCCATCGCGCCGGGCATTCGCATCGCCGTAGACGCACTCACACAACGAACAGCTAAATTGCCCCGCATAGACCTGGTGGTTCCCCCTTCCGTTATTGGCAAGAACACCGTCCATGCCATGCAATCCGGCATCCTGCTCGGGTATGTTTCCCTGGTCGAAGGTATGGTCAACCGCTTTCGAATGGAATTGGGCAATGACATGAAAGTGATCGCCACAGGCGGCATGGCAGAGTTGATCGCGCCATATTCGCCAACCATCCAGGTTGTCGCCCCCTGGCTAACCCTGGACGGTCTACGCATCATTTGGGAGATGAACAACCAGGCATGAATCCACTTGAGGGCAAACGTATTGCGCTGGGCGTGACCGGCTCGATCGCAGCTTATAAGGCGGCAGAGATCGCTTCCAAATTGACCCAGGCTGGCAGCCACGTCGATGTCATCCTGACCGAATCTGCCGAGCGCTTCATATCGCCATTGACCTTTTCCTCTGTCACCGGTCACAAAGCTTACACGGATAAAGACCTTTGGGGTGGTGAAGGACACGTCATCCACATTGGCATCGGTCAGAACAGCGACTTGCTGCTGATTGCGCCCTGTTCCGCCACTACAATTGCGCGCCTGGCGCATGGTTTGGGCGACAACCTGCTTTCGGTCACTGCCCTGGCAGCGAAATGCCCTATCATGATCGCGCCCGCAATGGATGGCGGCATGTACGCTCATGCCGCCACGCAAACCAATCTCCGCATCCTGAAGGAACGCGGCATCGACATCCTTGGACCTGCCAGCGGTCACCTCGCTTCCGGGCAATTGGGGGTTGGGCGAATGATGGAACCCAACGAGATCTTCGATCACGTCAATTTCCACTTCAGCCGGGGGAACGCACTGGCTGGAAAAAAAGTGGTGGTGACAGCCGGCGGCACCCAGGAATCCATCGATCCGGTACGACGCATCACCAACCGGTCCTCCGGCAAACAAGGTTACGCAGTTGCCCAGGCAGCCTTGAACGCCGGCGCGGATGTTGTTCTGATCACTGCGCCAACCGCACTGCAAGCACCATACGGCTGCCAGGTGGTGGCTGTCACAACTGCTCAAGAGATGCTGGAAGCTGTTTTGCAACACCAGGACTCCAGCCATGCCCTCATCATGGCGGCGGCGGTGGCAGATTACCGCCCCACGCTCTCTGCTGAGCACAAAATCAAGAAACATGACAATGCCCTCTCGCTGACACTGGAACCAACACAGGATATCCTGCTTCGCGTAGCAGAAGAAAAAGAGAAAAGCGGATTCCCAAAATACGTGATCGGGTTTGCGGCGGAAACCCAGGACCTGCTCACCAACGCCAAGAAAAAGCTCTCCGAGAAGCGGCTTGATATGATCGTGGGGAATGACGTTACGGGAAAAGATGCCGGTTTTGGGGTGGATACAAACCGCGTGAGCTTGCTCTTCTCGGACGGCAGCCAGCAAAACCTGGCGCTGGGCAGCAAATTAGGTGTAGGCGAGACGATCATCGAACATATCATCAGTTGGTCATGACCCAAGCGCGAACTCACCTGGTAAAACCTATACTGTTGATCATAATCGTGCTTTCGCTGGTGGTTGCGCCACAGGAAAACCGGCGAACCGCGCAAGCCGGACCGCTTCCGGATGCTAATCCGCCCACCGGGACTTTCGGTTACCCGGAATACATCAACCCGCTGACCGGTTTGGCGGTCAACGACCCAACCATCATGAACCGCCGACCAGTGCTGACCAAGGTATCCAACTATCCCCCCAGCGGCAGACCGCACGCCGGTCTGTCTTACGCAGATATCGTATTCGAGTATTATATTGGAGAGTACACCAACCGCTTCCTGGCGTTGTACTACAGCAACAACGCGCCAAGCGCCTGGCCCTTGCGTTCGGGTCGACTGATCGACCCACAACTTACTTTGATGTACGGTGGAATCCTGGTATATGGCAACGCCGACCCGCGCGTCGATGCTGTCATCGTTCGGGACCTGGGAGAACGGGCGCTTTCGTTCAACATGAGCCCGTGCCCGCCGATTTGCGGTGATGCAACCCACAGCGTTGCCGGCGTATACGTCGATACCGCCGCGGTCAGCGAATACGCCGACCGGCACGGCATCGACAACCAGCGCCCGAACCTGACGGGGATGTTGTTCGACAAGCGCGTCCCCACCAGCAGCCAGTTGGCAATCAGCCTGGAGGTCAATTACATTTCCTGGAATCGCGGCGAGTGGCGCTATGACGCCGATTCCCATCGTTACCTGCGTTGGATCGAATCCTGGGACGAGGGAACGAAATATCCGCTGATCCCATTGGTGGATAAAATCAACGGGCAACAAATCGCTTTCGATAATATCGTGCTGGTATTCAGCACTTATGTCGAATATAATCCGACCTTGCACGACGTCTTGATCTGGGATAGCAGCGAGCCGCAGCGCGCCATCCTGATGCGCGATGGTATCATCCAGGAAGGGTTTTGGCAGTCGATCGGCAGAACCAACCCAATCCGATTTACCGATGAGGACGGAATGCCGATGCGGTTCCGACCGGGAAATACCTGGATGGTGATCGTCGACAACGCCTCGAAGTTCGATCAAATCGATGCCGGTCAATGGCAATTGCTGTTCGACCTGCCTTAGTGGTGAGCAAATGATAGAAACAGACAATGTATTGATCATTTCAGATATCCATGCCAATTTGACAGCGCTGAATGCCGTACTGGCTGCGGCGGAGCCATATAACGAAGTGTGGTGTTTGGGGGACCTGATCGGTTATGGTCCCGACCCCAATGAGGTCATCGAGATTATCAAAAGTCAACCGAACCTGACCTGCTTGCTGGGCAATCACGACGCGGCAGTGATCGGCAATTTGGAAATCGGTTCTTTCAATTTCGACGCCCGCAAATCGATCTTGTGGACACAGAGCTTACTGAACAAAGAAAATATCGCCTTCTTGAAGGAGCTGCCGACGATCATCGAGCTTGGCAAATATACACTCGTACATGGCAGCCCACGCTTCCACCTTTGGGAATATTTGATCGATGTGGACACAGCAGCCATGTCCTTCGATGCGCTGCGAACGGATTTCTGCGTCATGGGTCACTCGCATATACCGATCCGCTTCACCAAGAACAGCGGCGAGCAGGTGCATCCAAGCCTACAGGAAGATGGTGAGGTCATTCATTTCCAGCATCCTACGATCATCAACCCCGGCTCTGTCGGTCAACCTCGCGACCAGGATCCAAGAGCGGCTTATGCCATCCTCGACAGATCAACAGATACATGGATACAACACCGGGTTGAATACGATATTCCCGCTGTGCAACAGCGGATACACCAGGCGGGTTTGTCTGCGAGGCACGCCATGCGATTGAGCGACGGCTGGTAGGCGGGAACTTTTCCGGTCTCGACTTCGTCCATAAGGTAAGATTACCCAAGGAGAAGAAGCCATGAATAAAAGAATAGCGTTGGTGTTGATGATGGGGGCAATGTTGCTGCTTTCCTCCTGCCAATCCCAGGCAGAAACGGCGTTGATGCCTATAATGTCGACGCCCGGCGCGCTACCCATAGCAGAGGAAGTTAAGGTGGTCGAAGAGCGTGAAGCAGCTGGCAATGGTGAATTTTATGACGCCTCCCTGCCACTGAACAATATCGAACGCATGGTCATCAAGAATGCGGAGCTGACGATCTTCGTTGCGGACCCCGCGGCTGCCATCGATCAGATCGCCAGCATGGCGGGGGCAAGCGGTGGATACATCGTGAGTTCCAACACCTACATGACCTACAATGATAACGAACAGCGCGTGCCAGAGGGCAATATCACCATCCGCGTACCCGCGGACCAGTTGGATGCAACGCTGGATAAGATAAAGGCGCTCGTTTCCGACAAGAATACCGATATCATAAATGAACGCGTCTCCGGTCAGGATGTCACACAGGAATACACCGACCTGAGTTCCCGCCTGCGCAACCTGGAGGAAGCCGAGAAACAGTTGCTGCGCTTCATGAATGAAGCCAATGACATGGAAGACGTGCTCTCGATATACCGCGAGCTGGTGAATGTGCAGGAGCAGATCGAGGTGATCAAAGGTCAGATGCAATACTACGAACAATCCTCCGCCCTTTCTGCCATCAGCGTTGTGGTCCGCTCGCAAGAATCGATCGCGCCATTGACGATCGGCGGATGGCAACCCGTGGGTGTGGCGCGGGATGCAATCCAGGCGCTGATCAGCACGCTGCGCTTCCTGGCGAACGTATTGATCTGGCTGGTACTGTACTTCGCACCGGTCGCCGTGCTGCTGTTCTTCCCAATCCGGGCAATCGTTCGCAAGGTACGTAGGAACCGAGCAGCGAAAAAGGCTGCGGCAGCGAGCGCGCAACCGCCTGAAGAACCCAACACAAAGTAACCCAACGACGACCGCCCTGCCCGACAGGGCGGTCGTTTTTATTCCTTATAGTCAACCCCAAGAAGTGGGCAAGCAGAAAATTCCCGGATGGTATAATCCTGCCATGCCCTCGTTGGTTTCCATCGATATAGAGACGACCGGATTGGACGCTAACCGCGACGCGATCATCGAAATCGGCGCGGTGCGTTTTTCTGACAACCGGATCGACGCCGAATGGTCGACGCTGATCAACCCCAACAAGCCGATACCCGACATGATCACGCAATTGACGGGCATCAGCAACGAGATGGTACGCAATGCGCCAACGATAAAATCGGTAACGCACGAATTGGAAGATTTCGTGGGCGAGCTGCCGGTGGTCGGGCATAACGTGCGGTTCGATCTGGGTTTTTTGCAAAAGCAGCGCGTACTGATGAGCAACCCCGTCGTCGATACATACGAGATGGCATCCGTCATGCTGCCTTCTGCCAGCCGATACAACCTTTCGGCACTGTGCAGCCAGTTAAACATCATCCTGGAAGGCGGCGCACACCGGGCGTTGAACGATGCCAGGGCGACCCAAAAAGTGTACAGCCGGCTGTTCGAACTTGGGGCGCAACTGCCGACGGACCTGCTGGCAGAGATCGTCCGGAAGGGGGACAAGCCGGAATGGGGAGGGTTCTGGGCGTTTCAGGAAATGCTCAAGGCACGCATCCGGCAACCACCCAAAGCGAAAAGCGGCACAGCCGTTGGGCATTTCAAGGCACTCAATCCCAAGTTATACCCGCCATTGAAACCCAGAGAGGATGTGATTCCCCTGGATACGGACGAGATCTCCGCCATCCTGGATCACGGCGGGCAGTTCTCGAAATACTTTTCGAGTTACGAACGGCGCCCGCAGCAGATCGAAATGCTGCAAGCGGTGACCACCGCACTCTCGAAAAGCAATCACTTGATGGTGGAAGCCGGAACCGGGACCGGAAAATCCTTTGCATACCTGATACCGGCGGCACATTGGGCTCTGAAGAACGAACAACGGGTGGTGATCTCGACCAACACCATCAACCTGCAGGAACAATTGATCAACAAAGATATCCCGGATTTGCGGCACGCGCTGGAGCTTGACCTGCGGGCGTG
>JABLXM010000254.1 GCA_013177815.1 Anaerolineae bacterium
TGCGTGCTGAAGGGGCGCGCCAACTACCTGTGCCCACGACGGTTCGAGTCCTTCCGCGACCGACAGATGGAAAGCGCTGAGGAAGTGCGGGTCTTGGGCAAAGTGTTGGTCTGGCTGAACGAGGGCGGTCAGGGCGACCGCAGCGAGATCAACCTGAATGGACCCGGCGAGCGCGAGGTTTGGCTGCGGCTTTCGGCAGAGGATGAAGGCTGCAAGGCGGAGGTGTGCCTGAGCCGCACCGGGGGTGCCTGCCCCTTCTACCAATCGCGGTTGCAAGCGCAGAGCGCTCACCTGATCATCGTCAATCATGCTTTACTCCTGGCGGATATCGCCACCGGCAGCCGGGTGTTGCCGGACTACAAATACCTGATCATCGACGAAGCCCACCACATGGAAGCGGCGACCACCAACGCGCTGAGCGTGCGGGTGACGCAGATGGACCTGCTGCGGTTGATACGGGAGATCGGCGGCAGCGGTTCGGGCGTGCTTGGCAGGGTGCTGGCAAGCCTACAACCGGTCAGCCGCCCTTCTGACCTGGCCGCTTTCAGGATGCTGGTCGAACGCAGCACCGACCTGCTCTTCCGCTTGAATGACGAACTCAAGATCTTCTTCAAATCGATCAACGATTTCATGATTGATGAGCGAAACGGCGACCCGATTGGCGGATACGGGCAAACGGTGCGCATCCTGCCGGCTACACGCAAACAGCCGCGATGGTCGGAGGTCGAGATCGATTGGGATGCAGCGGAAACAACGTTCAAGCAATTGCTCTCGACACTCGGAAAAGGGATCGAGATGCTGCCAGAAGTGGCTGGCGAGATGAGCGACGACCTGGAGGACGCAACCAGCGCGTTGGCATCAATCAGCCGGCGGCTGGCAGAATACAACGACAACCTGCACGCCGCCATCATCGGACCGCCAGAACAGCTCATCTACTGGATCGAGGCATCGCAAAACAACGCGCTCTCGATCAACATCGCGCCGCTGCACATCGGTCCACTGATGGAGAAGCATCTGTGGCATGAGAAGGAGTGCATCATTCTGACCTCTGCAACGCTGACTGCGGAAGGCACCTTCGACTACTTGCGGGAACGGCTATTCGCCAATGACGCCAACGAACTGGCATTAGGTTCTCCTTTCGACTACGAAAACGCCGCGATGCTCTACCTAGTCAACGATATCCCGGAGCCCGGCGACCAACACAACTACCAACGAGCGGTGGAGCATGCCCTGGTGCAGGTCAGCAAAGCGACCGGCGGCAGGCTGCTTGCGCTGTTCACCTCTTATGCCCAGTTGAAGCGCACCGCGGCGGCGATCCAGCCCAAACTGACGGAAGCCGGCATCTACATCTACGAACAGGGAGAGGGCGCTTCGCCCCATGCTTTGCTCGAATCCTTCCGCGAGTCGGACAAGGCGGTACTGCTGGGGACACGTTCATTCTGGGAAGGGGTGGACGTGCCCGGCGAAGCGCTATCCGTGCTGATGATCGTCAAGCTGCCGTTCGATGTGCCCAACGACCCAATCGTGGCTTCACGCGCGGAGACATTCGAAGACCCATTCAACCAGTTCAGCCTGCCCGAAGCCATCCTGCGCTTCCGGCAGGGGTTTGGCAGACTGATCCGCACGCAATCGGACCGGGGGGTGGTGATCGTGCTGGACCGGCGCCTGCTTTCCAAGCGATACGGCAGGCTGTTCATCGACTCGCTGCCGGAATGCACGCGGGCGGTGGGACCGCTGGCAGAGGCTGCCAAACGAACGGCATCCTGGCTCAATCTATAAAACGAACTTTCTTCACCCCCAGAAAGCACATCCCCTCTCCTTGACGCCGGAGAGGGGATGTCGTCACTTGGGTCAATGCCAATAGGCTGCTAGAAGAGACCGACCACCTGACCGGTTTCGAGATCGATATCAACATCGTAGAACGCCGGGCGGGTGGGCAAGCCAGGCATAGTGCTCATGGTGCCCAGCAAGGGGTAGATGAAGCCTGCGCCAACCGAGGCACGGATATCACGAATGGGGACACGGAATCCGGTGGGGACGCCTTTCAGCTCTGGGTCGTGACTGAGGCTGAGGTGGGTCTTCGCCATGCACATGGGGAGTTTGTCGAACCCAAGGCGGGTGTACTCCTCGATGCGCTGCTCGGCTTCGGGGGAATAATCGACACCGTCGGCGCCATAGACCTCTTTGGCGATGGTCTCGATCTTTTCCTTGATCGAGATATCCAATGGGTAGAGGAATTTGAAGTTGGTCTGCTTTTGTGAGGCTTTTTCGACCGCTTTGGCAAGATCGATAGCGCCTTCGCCACC
>JABLXM010000255.1 GCA_013177815.1 Anaerolineae bacterium
ACGAGCGACGAGGATGTTATCGCCATTGGAAGAGGTGTAGGTAGCAGGGTATCCCGCGATGGTGTGGTTGATGACCCACGCCAAGACCGGGCGACTCTGGGATATCTCTGCCTGCAAGGTTTGGTAAGACATGTAATAAGTCTCATATACATTCAAATCAAACTGGCGCAACTGGGCAGCGACCGGGGCAGCATGGACGCCGTATGAGTTGGGCGGTAACTGTCCCTGTGGGTCCCAATAATTGCCGACATAACCCAGGTTGGGGTCATCTGAGAGCGGCAATGCGGCTTGAAATTCCATCTGGTCGATCATCACGCCGAAATAGGCGGCGAAATCCACGGCAGAGCGAGATTCACAATCGAGCGTGTAACGTTGTGGGTGGGTGATGACGCCGCCGATATAGGCGGAATCGGGGATTTCTACCCCTTCGGGTGGCGATGGCGTTTCGCTGGGTGGCGGGGGTGTATTCGTGGGCGTTTCAGTGTTGGTGGCTGTTGGCGTCAGGGTGGAGGTTGCTGTTGGCGTGAAGGTGGGCGTGGGAGTGAATATTGCGGTTGCGGTAATTGTGAGTGTTGGAGTGGCGGTTGGCGTCTGTGTGATGGTGGCGGTAGGTGTGGGTGTAGCGGTGGGTGAGCCAAAGATAAGACCTGAGATCGGGATGATGGGTCTTCGCAGGTTTGGCAGAGTCTGTGCAAGATCGACTTGGGTGGATACGATCCACAGGATCACACCCGCGGCAGCCAGCACGCAAGCAGCCAACAAGGTCGATAACGCCCATTCCCACGCGAGCAAGGCATCTTCCTCTGATGATCGCTGATGTGTAGAGGCTTGCTTCATTCTTCCGCCGGCACCTGCACGATAAAAACGATATAGATCGGGTCGCCGAAGGACATCCCGTCCGGGTTATAGGCTGCCCAGGCTGAACGATAATCGCCCTCTTCATCCGGCGCGGTAAAGACGATCCGGATGGTGGCATCGCTGCCGCTGCGTGCAGGCACCAACGATTGCTCTGCTACGGCGCCAAATTCCTCCCCGGCAACCAGGCGCAACGTATACCCTTCTTCCCAATTGCAAGAACCGGTATTGCGCACCAGCCATCGTTTATCCAGAGTACTGCCGGGTTCAACGATGGTGCCATCCTCGATGGTCAAATCTGAGACAAAAGCCAGGCTATCGCTACAAGTGGCGCCGGGAGTTTCCTTCGTATCACCTGTTTTGGTTTGAGCGAGCGTCGCCGTCGGTTGGGGAGTGGGCGGCAGGAGGGTGGGGGGGCGAAACGGCGTTCCGGCTGGTGCATTGATACGCGGACTGAGGGAGCAACCGGCGAAAACCAGCAGGGATAAGACAGCAATAACCAGGAGGGTGATCGGATTGAAGCGCATCATTCACTCTTTAATGGCTGATTCTCTCACTCAGGTCATGATGTGAGAGGATCATTTGGATCATATGTTGCAAGAAACCAGCCAAAGTGCCGGCTGGATCATCACTTCAATCGTCGGCAGATTCGTCGTCGCCTTCGCTGCTATTGATATTCAATGGCAGGTTACCGCCCATTGCGCGCTGGCGCACGCCAAGTTCGATCTCATCAGCGAGCTCAGGATTCTGGCGGAGGAATTCTTTGGCATTCTCGCGACCCTGACCCAATCGGATATCGCCATACGAATAGAAAGCGCCGCGTTTGGTCACGATATCAAGCTGGGTGGCGAGATCGATGATATCACCGACCTTGGATATACCCTCGTTGTACATGATGTCGAATTCGGCTGTGCGGAATGGCGGCGCTACTTTATTCTTTACGACCCGCACGCGCACCCGGTTGCCGATGATCTCCGCGCCCATTTTGATGGATTGAATACGGCGTATATCCAGCCGGACGGAAGCGTAGAATTTCAACGCCATCCCGCCGGTGGTGGTTTCAGGGTTGCCGAACATGACGCCAATCTTCTGGCGCAATTGATTGGTGAAAACGACCGATGTCTTGGTTTGGTTGATGGCGCCTGAAAGTTTTCTGAGCGCCTGAGACATCAGACGGGCTTGCATGCCCATGGTTGCATCGCCCATATCACCTTCGATCTCGGAGCGCGGCACGAGTGCGGCGACCGAGTCGATTACGACGATATCTATTGCGCCTGAG
>JABLXM010000256.1 GCA_013177815.1 Anaerolineae bacterium
GAAAATGAGATTGTACCTTTATACTATCACCGCCGCAGCCATGACAACCTGCCCGGTGACTGGATAACGAAAATGAAGGAAAATATCCGTACGCTGCTTCCGCTATTCAGCACGCGGCGTATGCTGAAGGAATATATGGATCAACTTTATCGTCCCGCCATGCTCGCGGCGGGAGAAAAGACCAAGAACACGAAAAAAGCTTGAGGAAATCATGTCATTTACCATCACCCTGCCAGTAATACTGATGGCGTTGGGCATCTTCGCCCTGCGCGTGGTCGATATGGCGCTGGATACCATTCGTGTGCTCTTCGTGGTACGCGGTCGCAAAGGCTTGGCGTGGGTGCTTGGCTTTATGCAATCGCTGGTGTTCGTCATTGCCATCACCACCGTGCTGGCGAATGTGGATAACCCCTTGAATATCATCGGTTACGCGGCTGGTTTCGCCACCGGCAATGTGGTTGGTATGCTCATCGAGGAGCGGCTGGCGATCGGTCATATCCACATCACGGTCGTTTCACCCAGCCGGGGCGCGGTCATCGCGGAGCAGTTGCGCGCCAACGGCTTTGCCGTGACCGAAATTCCGGCGCGCGGGCGCTCAGGCATGGTCGCAGTGCTGCATTGCGACGTGCGCCGTCGTCAAATGGACAGCGTAGAAACCATTGTTCTTGAAGCCGACCCCGATGCATACGTCACCGCCGAGGATGTTAGGTCGGTGCGGCGCGGCTTCTGGCGCGCCTAATCCTTTTGCCTGACGATCAGACGAACGCCCTCCACACGAACCACCTCCACCCGGCTGCCTTGCGGGATGGCTGTCCCGCCTTCCTCCAGTTCGGCGCCCCACAATTCTCCCGCCACCTGCGCCGATCCGTATGGATCGATGGCGGTTTTTGCCACTCCCACCTGTTGCAGCATGGATTCACGACCCACCAGCACCGGCGCTTTGAGCGCGCGCAGCGCAAAGCTCAGCAGCAACAGGAAACTGGCAGCGATGAAAACACCTGTGCCGACCACCAGGGGAACTGAAACAGCCGGGAAACCCGGGATGCGATTGGAGTTGAACAGGATCAGCGCGCCGGCAATGAACGACACCGCGCCCGAGATGGTAAGTGCGCCGTGGGTTGGCGCTTTGATATCGAGAATGAACAGGACGAACGCCACCACCAGAAACAGCAAACCGAACCAATTGACCGGCAGAATGCCAAGACCGTAAACCGCCAGCAGCAGGCAGGAAACGCCGATGAAACCCGCCACCCAGCCGCCGGGGCTTGATATTTCGATCAGGATGGCTTGCACCCCGATGGACAGCAACAAGAACACCAGGTTGGGATTGACAAGCATCCCCAATACTTGTTCGATCAAGGTATTTTCGACTTCGATGATCACAGCGCCGCGGGTGTGCAACGTTATCACGCCCTCAGGCATTTGAACCTCACGACCGTCGAGTTTGGTCAACAGATCGTCCAGGTCACTCGCCTGCAGGTCGACCAATCCGATCTCAATTGCCTCTTCGGCGGTGACGGCGCGCGCGGATTCGATCGTCTCCTCCGCCAAGCGGCGGGCTTCCTCCGGGCGCCCGGTGGTCAGGCTGCGAACGGAGGCTTTGAGCACCTCCTTGACCTTGCTTTCCATGGTCTGTCCGATATCTTCACCCTGCGAACCAACCGGGCTGGCGGCGCCAATGGTGGTCTCGGGCGCCATCGCAGAGACATGCCCCGCCAGTGTAATGATGGTGCCGGCGCTGGCAGCCATGGCATTGCGCGGTGAAACATAAACCACCACCGGAATGGGGTTGTTGCGGATTTGCTGAACGATGCGGTTCATCTGGTCGATATCGCCACCGGGGGTATCCAGTTGGATCACCACAACCTGCGCGCCGTGTTCGCTGGCGGTATCCAGGGCACGATCCAGGTGCTCGATCCATACCGGGGTCAGCGGACCTTGCAGCGTGATCACCACCGCCTGGGGAGCGCCCTCCTGCCCATCCTGACTGACTGCCGTTCCGGCGGGCAACCATAACAGGCACAACACCCCAAACAATATCAATATGCGCGCGACTTTTTTCATAGTTTCCTCGTCTAAAATCTCACCTAGATACCGATAATCGCAAATT
>JABLXM010000257.1 GCA_013177815.1 Anaerolineae bacterium
TGCATGATATCCTCAGCCTGTAAGTCAGCAATATAAATGATCACCTTCCCAAACGCGCCGACGAACTGCAAATCATTATATATGAGCCTGTTCCCATCCGAGGACCAAGACCCAACCCGTCCCATCTGCGAAGGAAGTTGAATATTGCTATTCGTTCGGAAGTTGTGTACGCGTATGGCAGAGACGGAACCGTCAAAGAACGCCAGTTTGGAGCCATCCGGTGACCAAAGGGGATCAAACCCGGTTATTTGGGGATCGTCGTACAATCTCGCCGCAGATCCATCCTGGAGACTCAAAATATAAACCTTTGGAAAACCAGGCTGTGAATCTTGGTCAACCCTAGCCCTCTGGCTGAAGGCAACCTGATCACCCTGTGGCGATATGCTTGGGTATATGCATCAATTGATGCCGCAATCAATGATCAGGAGGGATTTCTTCTCCAAGTCACTCAAGAGGATGAAGCCGTTGTCTCCGTGGGTTAGGGCGTGCTCGTCTGCTGGCTGGTGGGTGCAGAGGTGCTGGTAGGAACCAACGTCGGAGTAGCCGTGGCAATATTCACCGGGATGATCAACTTGGTGCCGGCTTCGATCAGATTGGCGTCGGTGATGTCATTCTCATCAATGATGGCGTCGATCGTACTGTTGAATGTGGACGCAATGGATTGGAGGCTGTCGCCCAGCTTGACAGTGTATTCGATCTTAGTCCCGCGAGCCAGGTCCACCGGCACGGGCGTATCCGTGGGTAATTTAGTCTCCGCGCCAGGGATCAGGATCTTATCACCCGGCTTGATGGGACACCCCTCGGTGAATTTGTTCAAAGCCATCAACACCTGAAAATCAACGTTAAAATTGGCGGCGATATCCCAACAGGTATCACCTTCTTTGACCTCATATTCAAAAGGTCCGGGCACCGGGGTTGAGGTTTCAGTGATATCCGGGGTTGGGGTTTCGGTGATGGTGACCGTGGGTGTAACGGTCGGGGTGAACGTGATGGTTGGCGTCGACGTCTCGGTGACCGTTGGCGTTTTGGAGGCAAACAAAGATATGGATGGACCGCCAGAGCCAGTGAGTGAAGTCACCAAGATGATGATACCCACCGCCACAAGGACAACAGCCAATCCACCCACAATGAAAGGCATGGTTTGCTGTCGTTTTCGGTAACCGTCGATGATATCTTGAGGTGTATCTTTTCCAGGCATAGGATTCCCTATCTTCAATCGTTCTGATCTATCCCTCAGACAGGCTCAAATGAGCTGTCAGTTCACAACACCTATTGGTCATCTTACCTGAGAATAACAAATCCAGCAAGGTACGTAAAAATGGTCTAATATCCTATTAATGCGCACGTATAACCGATTTTATCCACAACCCGCCTTGTGATAGTCTTTCATGTATTTCCGAAGGAACTGCCCGGTATAGGATTTTTCATTGGCGCAGATATCTTCCGGCGTTCCCACACCGACGAGATAACCACCCCGGTCACCACCATCCGGTCCGAGATCAATGATCCAATCGGCGACCTTGATGATATCCAGATTGTGTTCGATGATAAGCACGGTATTGCCGGCATCGACCAGGCGCTGCAACACTTCGATCAATTTATGGACATCGGCAGCGTGCAAACCCACCGACGGTTCATCCAGGACATAGATCGTACGACCAGTCGCGCGGCGCGATAATTCCTTCGCCAATTTAACCCGTTGGGCTTCTCCGCCGGAAAGCGTCGGCGCGGGTTGACCAATACGGATATAGCCCAAGCCAACCTCGTTCAGCAGGCTCAACTTATTTACGATGGATGGGAAAGCGCTGAACAATTCCAGCCCGCTTTCGACCGTAAGGTCCAGCACATCCGCCACTGAATGACCTTTGAACCTGACCTGCAAAGTCTCCCGGTTGAAGCGCGCGCCATGACAGACATCACAGGGAACATAAACATCAGGCAGGAATTGCATTTCAATTCGCAACTGCCCCTGCCCCTGACAGGCTTCGCAACGTCCACCGTGGACATTGAAGGAGAACCTGCCGGGTTTATAGCCGCGGATCTTGCTTTCGGGAAGTTCGGCGAACAAAGACCTGACTTCGTCGAAGATACCCGTATAAGTGCCCGGATT
>JABLXM010000026.1 GCA_013177815.1 Anaerolineae bacterium
GCGGAAATGTCACAACCCAATCCCGGTAAGCAATTCCAAGCAAAAAAAGTTTTGTCGATAAGCTCTCAGCCAACCCACTTTCAAGAGCCGCTTCCTGCCACTCCGCTAGAGAATTATATGCATCGGCGATCAACGTTGTAACAAGGTTATCGCGGCTGGGGAAATAATTGTAGATGGACGGGGCGGCAATGCCTAAATCTCTGGCAATGGCACGCAGGTTGAGTGCGGGTGCGCCAAACTCGGTAATCTGTTTCCAGGCGGAGTCTTTGATAGCATTTAATAAATCAGGGTGCCTTTCTTCACGGCGTGGTCGGGGTGACATGTTTTCCTTTCAAATAACTAACAGCGTATGTTTATTTATAATCTTACACCGTTAGTTATTTTTTGTCAAGGAGGAAATTTTCTAATAATGTCCGTTTTTAGACTAGAAGCCCTTACATGCGGGAGTCGAGAGCCGAATTTATTGGTGACACTGATGGAAGCCTACGAGGTATAGGGCTTTTTCATCCCGAAACCCGAGATCCGATACAGGCGTTGGAATATTTCATGCAAACTCGTGGACTGAGTCGCACTGATCTTATTCCCATCTTAGGCAGAAACGAGCATGTATCCAGATTTTCAATCGCAAGGCAGGCTTTCACTTGAGATGATCCGTTATCTGTATAATGGGTTGGGAATTCCTATCGACTAGATCATGGAAAAGCTATAACTTCACGCTTACCTATGCTGCGCGGACCGAGTCGTATATACGAGTACAAGTTCCGACCGGTGCTGCACTAACCGAATTTAATAAAGATTAATCAATCGCCTCCTATGGTTCGTTAGGGGGCGTTTTTTTATTGCAAGGAAGAAGAAATTGATAAAATAATGGCGTCAGTATCCCATAAGGAGCGAGTCCTGCAAGCTACGCCAGCCAACCAAGCATGCACTGGACGACGGGGATTCGCCGCCATTTTCGAGCATTTTTCCCTGACCTTGCCGCCAGGGCAGGCTGGCTTCGGGTTCTTTCTGCCCCAATCCGTCGCCAACGCAAACCGTTAGGTGCGCAATCATCACAACGCAAGGGGTTGGCGGTAATATACGAATTAGCAGCGCTCATTTTTCGGCTTCCGAGGTGCCCATGAAATTACAGATCTTCCAGGTGGACGCATTCACAGATAAAGTGTTCGGCGGCAATCCCGCTGCGGTTTGCCCACTCCAACACTGGCTGCCTGACGATGTCATGCAAAAAATAGCAACGGAGAATTCCGTCGCCGAAACCGCGTTTTTTGTCCCAACGGACGATGGATTTGAAATCCGTTGGTTCACCCCGGAAATCGAGATGGATCTATGTGGGCATGCGACGCTGGCAACGGCGCATGTTATTGCCAGGCATCTGGACTACCCCCTGGCAACCATCAAGTTCCGGTCGAACAGCGGCGACCTGATGGTTGCGGTTGAGGGCAAGCTGCTGACGCTGAATTTCCCCTCTCGTAAACCTGAACCAAGCGACGCACCTCGAATGATCTTGGATGCCATTCCGGCAGCGCCGGTAGAAGTGTTGAAAGCACGGGATTATGTGCTTGTGTTCGAAACTGAAGAAATAATCAGGCAAATGAAACCCAACCGAAGCCTGCTTGACCAAATCAACCTGGATCCCGGCGGTGTCGTTGTAACGGCTCAGGGAAAGGAAGTCGATTTTGTTTCGCGCTTCTTCACGCCGCAAGCGAGTATTTTTGAAGACCCCGTAACGGGCTCTGCGCATTGCTCGCTGATTCCTTATTGGCGCGAGAAGCTTGGCAAAGAATCGATGCTGGCATTACAGCTATCGCCCAGGGGCGGAAAACTTTACTGCAAGGATTTAGGAAAAAGGGTGCAGATCTCAGGAGAGGCAATCACATACCTGGAAGGATGGGTTACCATGCCGGATGTGAATCCATCCAAACGCGTTGCAAGGCGGTCAAGAACGTCTCGGCGGGTTGGGCGCCCGAAACGCCATATTTTTCATCGAAGACGAAAAAAGGCACCCCATTAATTCCCATCACCTGCCCACGCTGTCCATCGGTGCGAACTGCGTCGATATAAGCGTCGCTCTCCAACATACGGCGTGTTTCGTCGCCATTCAATCCCACTTCTTCTGCGAGCTGCACCAGCGTCTTGTGATCGCTGATGACCAAGCCATCGGTGAAATAAGCTTTTTGCAAACGCTCTTTCATCTCGCCTTGCAAATGATGCTTGGCAGCCAGGTGTAGCAATCGATGCGCATCCATCGAGTTGACCGGGTGGGCGCGCTCCATGTGGTACTCCAGACCTTCCAAGGCAGCCAATTCGGTTACCTGTGCGTTTGCGCTTTCGGCTTTTTCCCGGCTCATCCCGTAACGCTGCATCACCAAATCGTTCACATTGCCTGCATAATCGCGGGGGGCATTCGGGTCGAGCTGGAAGCTGCGCCAGGTTATCTCGACTTCGTCGCGGTGTTCGAACTGGGCAAGTGCTTTCTCGAAGCGACGCCTGCCGATATAACACCATGGACAGGCAATATCCGACCATATTTCGACTTTCATGTTTTTTCCTTTAATCCATTGTCAAAACGACTTTGCCGGGTTCAGAATTGGATTGCAGATATTCCAGAGCAGCCAGTGCTTCATCCATTGGAAAGGTGCGATGTACCAAAACCTGTATTTTTCCCGCATCAATTAATCCCGCCAAGCGGGTCAATTGTTCAACGGTAGGCTGGGTAAACACGCCAAAACTGTGGATGCCACGGCGCTCTGCTTCTTCTTGTGGAGGCTGTTCGAACGTCGTTGCATAACGACTGCCAGGTTTTAATACGTCGTATGAATGTTCCAACAGGTCCGCTTTCGCGTAATTGAGGACCACATCAACATCGCCGACTACATCTTTAAATTGCTGCGCTTTGGCATCGATGATTTCATCAACAGCCAGTTCCTCAAGAAGCCCCCTTTTTTCCGGAAGGTCATTGGCGATGATGTAAGCCCCTTTATCTTTGGCTAACTGAACGGCAACACTGCCAACACTGCCGCCTGCACCGTGAATCAAGACGCGTTCACTTTTCTGTAATTGGGCAAAGTCGATGGTTGTCTGCCAGGCGGCAAGCGATACCAGTGGAACGGCTGAGGCTTGAACATAGTTCAACGACTGTGGTTTCAGGGCAACTTCATGTCCTTTTATGATAGCATATTCTGCAAATGCGCCGCCCCTGATTGGGATCATGCCAAAAACAGCATCACCGGGTTTGACATGGGTCACATCCGCGCCGACTGTCACCACCTCGCCCGAAAAATCGGTTCCAGGCGTCAACGGTAACTGTTGCATCGCCTGTAAATAACCGGCGACAGAAAATAGATCTACCGGGTTGAGCGAGGAGGCATAAACGCGCACCAGCACCTCATCTTGCCCGGCTGTGGGCTGTGGGATATCTTCTACCTGAGCAGGTTGTCCCCATTGATTAATACGTACGGCTTTCATGTTGTTTACATTCCTTTCATCTAACATCTTGTTCGTTATTCGACCATTGCAAGATCATTTTGCTGGGCGGTCTCTCGCCGTACGACCGGGGCAACTTCCGCTGCCAACAGCTCAATCGTTTGAGCAACTTTGCTGTACGGCAAACCACCGACGTCGATCTGCGCCATAAATCGTTGGTGCCCAAACATCTCATGCTGGTAAAGCAGCTTATCGATCACCTGCTGTGGGCTGCCGACGAAGTATGCGCCCTCCAGGCTGGCTGACCGCTCATAATCCGCGCGGGAAATGTGCATGGCGCGCCCACGGCTGCGACCAAGTTGATCAAAATAATGGGCGTGATAGGGATAGAATTCGTCTATTGCCTGTTGGGACGTTTTCTCGATATGCAGATAACTGGTCACGCCCGTTTTGAGTTGGGCAGGATCATGCTTCGCCTGCAATCCCGTGCGTCGGTATAGGTCCATTAGGGGTTTGAATTGGGCGGATGCGCCGCCAATGATGCCCAGGATCATAGGCAATCCCAGAGTGGCAGCCCTCACCACGCTTTGTGGCGTCCCGCCAACCCCAACCCAAACCGGCAACTCATTGCGCAGCGGTCTGGGAGCTACCTCGGCGTTGTTTAGCCCGGCGCGAAAGCGCCCACCCTGCCATGTGACTCGCTCCGAAGCGTTCAGCTTGAGGAGCAGTTCGAGCTTCTCTGGGAATAACTGGTCGTAATCGTTGACATCGTAGCCGAACAAGGAAAACGACTCGGTGAACGCGCCCCGTCCGACCATGATTTCGGCGCGCCCATTCGAAAGCAGGTCCAGCGTGGCAAAATTCTCGAACTCACGCACCGGGTCAGCAGTGCTCAATACGGTCACGGCGCTGGTCAGACGGATTCGGCTGGTCGCCGGAGCAATTGCAGCCAGCACGACCGGAACCGCCGAAACGACGAAATCCAGGGCGTGATGCTCACCCACGCCGAACACATCCAACCCCGCTTCATCTGCCAGGCGCGCCGCATCGATAATTTCTTTAATGCGTTGTTGGGCACTGATCCTTTGACCATCGATGGGGTTCTTCAGGAATTCTCCTAACGTGATGACCCCAATTTCCATCCCAGCCTCGGCTGGGGGAGTAATGTTCGATGCTCCATCCATAATATAATCCCTTTCGAATAGGTACTGCATGTCTTGGTTGACCGCGAGCTGAATATTTTTTCATCTCATGATCGACTACAAAGTATTTGAAAACTGATCATTAGTAGGCTAACGATCGCCATAAAAAAACTACCGAAACCGACTCATGTTTGTCAAGGCGCGGTTGAGGTACTGGCGCAACATGGCGCGGTCGCTTTCGTTGAAGCCCTCGAAAACCGCACCTTCTAGCTTTAAGAACTGTTCCATGATGGAACGCTCTTTCTCACGACCCGTGTCGCTGAGATAGACCCGCACCAGGCGATTGTCGTCCTGGTCGCGACGGCGGGATACCAACCCGGAATCTTCCATTCGCTGGAGCATATCCGTAACGGTTGCGCCTTGCACCGAAAGCTGTTGAGCAATCTCCGATTGCGTCATGCCGTCCTGAACATACAGCTTGCACAGCAGCATGGCTTGGGAGCGATGCAGCGCAATTTGGTCCATCAGCGCATCAGATAGACCGCGGTATGCCTGGGCGAATTGCGCCAGCAGATCCCAATCTTCCACGTGTTGCACTTCATCTATCATATCGATCGCCTCCTAATCGTTAGTACCCTAATAGTATATAGCGCTTCAGAGTATTTGTCAAGAGTAATTAGATGTAAATTATCACATTAATATAAACAAATTGAATGTAATTGAGGTCCCTGAAAGTGCACTGGACGTCCTAATTGGTACGCAGGGCGGCTGCAAAGACAATCGGCAAGAATTTCTCAACATATTCAGAGAGCTCTCTATTTAGGAAGAAATATTATGAGTTCCTGACGAACCATAGCATAGCGGAGTTTTTGCATGATCCAGACCCAAATATCCATAAGTTGGCTATATATATGCAATCTGATAAAAATTATCATAACGGGATTAATAATGACATGACCATAATCCAAGAGTTGAGCGAATTGGGTGAAACAGAAGCAGTGGACCGATTGCTGGCGCTGCTTAATCAGAAGTGGTATTACCCGAAATGGATTGGTTATACAGGACAGGACCATGAAGTTGAGATAAAGCAAGTTCTTGGGGGTTATTCCAATTACCGCCAAAAATTATCTCGAGCCTTGATTCAACTATATCAGGATAAACGAATTGATCAAAAGACAAAAGAGAGGATAAAAGAGTATCGGAGCAGCATCACAGGGTTTGAAAGAATCTACAACCCAAGGGCATACGACACCCCGGATGACTCACATTGGATAGTTCTTGATGAGAGGATTCGAGTTGGTCCTGATCATTTCCCGGAGTAATTTGTTTGAAAACTGGTTTTGAATAACCTG
Organism: Anaerolineae bacterium; assembly: GCA_013177815.1. Lineage (GTDB taxonomy): Bacteria > Chloroflexota > Anaerolineae > Anaerolineales > Anaerolineaceae > JABLXM01. The sequence goes on from JABLXM010000026.1 coordinate 5,921, forward strand.
TTATTTGTTGTAACATCAACTTTGTCCAGCCCAAAACTACAAAGATTTTCGGCAGATGAGTTTAATGAGCGTTTCACATTAGAGGAAATTTCTTACCGTGCATCCCTTAAGATGTAATCCTTCGGTGAAAAAATGAACCAACAAAGCGGGTATGGACAGCAGGGTCAGCTCTGATGTCGTGCTTTACCTTTCCAGGAGCTGCCCTAACACTCCTGAACAACTATCTTTTGCGAAGATCGTTATTAGGTAACTGATTTTGTCTCTCTAGCGCGAGCGGTGATGTTCGTGGATGTAAATTCACCCCGACGCTCATAACCTGGGGGAAGCACGAAGGGTAGGGCGCTTATGAGATTGCCACACTAAAGATCTGTATAATCAAAATGGAATTCAAGGATTATTTCTTTGATAATCACCTGAGAGTTTTTGATCGTTATTGATAGCCTCGTGCCCTTACGATCGGTGAAATCCATGGACGAAAAAGGAGTAAAGATTGGGATGAAAAAATTTATCAAAGTAACGACGTGGTTGGGCATTGGTCTGTTGATCGTGGCAGTGGGGTGCATCGTAGCTTACAACGCCATTGGTCAATCGATCGATGCAGACGGCTACCTGCAAGAGCCGTTTTTCTTGATCCCGCTCTTCTGGTTGTTCTTCTTCGCCAGCCTGGTTGCAGGTGGTGCGAATGGTTTGGCGCGGATCATACAATCCAGGCGCAAAGTGAGCCAGGAAGTAAGTTGATGCAGTTCAAGTTGGTCATTGACTATTTCAACTGACGAAGTGCTGCTAAATTCAGGCGGCTGCCCGAGTAATTTTCGGGCAGCCGCTGTGTTATTTGGCTGGTTGTGTTGTTCACCACAAGAACGCCACGCCGCGCTTGCCCAGAATCTGATCGTCGAATACCACCCTGGCAGGTTTGTCCGCCACGCCGAGGCAAACGTGCAGCGGCATTAGATGCTCTTCACGCGGGTGACAGTACCGCGCGGCAGGAGCTTTTTCCCATTCGATCAGGCGTTGCTCCCGTTCGGTTTGCGCCATCGTTGCGGTGCAGGTCTCGATCAGCCAGTCTTGGAAGGCGTCATTGGCAGGGTCGGGCGCACCCATGCGCTGACCAAAGAAGCCAGTCGTGTTATGGAATGAGAAGCCGGATCCGATCACCAGGATGTTTTCGTTCATTAATTCGCGCAACGCTTTCCCGATGGCAATATGTGCTGCCGGGTTCAGCCCTTGCACCAGCGAAAGCTGCAAAGCGGGGATATTGGCTTCTGGGTACATCAGTTTCAGGGGTATGAACAAACCGTGGTCGAATCCTCTTTGGGGGTCGATCTTTGCCGCTATGCCGCCATCCTTCAACATCCCGGCGACCCTTTCCGCCAACGCCGGGTGACCCGGGGCGGGGTAGGTGATGTCATACGCCTGTTTTGGGAAGCCATAATAATCGTAGAACATGCTGGGGTGTTGGGCTCCCATGATCGTAGCTGTTGGCTCCTCCCAATGGGCGCTGATCACCAGGATGGCATCCGGCTTCCTGAGCTGCGCCGGGAGTTGGGTCATGAAGTTCACCATCGCCTGGTGACCCGGGTCGCCCAGGATGGGCAGCGGACCGCCGCCATGTGAAAAATAAACAACCTGTGCCTTATCTTTGTTGTTCTCGGTCATCATTGCTTCCCTTTCATGCCCCTGATATTGTCGATCATGGCAGATGTGTTCCCTCCCGGCGAGACGGGAGAAAATGATAGCGCGGCAGCGCCTGCGGGGCAGGCGAACCTGTAATTCCTCTCGACCGGCGTGAGTGCCGCTATGCTGCCTGTCCGGATGGCTCTTCGAGCGCCAGCTTGATCAGCGCAGGTGTGTAGTTGCGTTTGCGCAGGGCATTCATCCAGTTCGTGAGGCGGTATTGAAAGCCATATTTGCGCTTGTAAAGCGCAACCGCGCGGCGAACCTGGGCGGGGTCGGTGATGGAACTGCCGTTCAGGGGTACGAACTCGCCGCGCGGGTTGCCGCGAGCGTCGCAGGGTGCCACGCTCGCCCGCCCATTGGCGCGGATGCGTTTGGCTTTGCCGGTCTGTGCGCCGGTGAAGACGTACAGCGCTTCATCCATTTGGACGAACCAGACCGGGGTAGGCACTGCCTGACCGTTCTTGCGGAAGGTTGTCAGGTTGATGTATTTTTCCTTTTCGAAAAGGTTCAAAGATTCTGTTTCGGTCATTCTTGTTATTCTTTCTCGTATTCGGTCAATGGCAAAGTGCCTGGTTCATATTGCTGTGATCGATGCGCTTACCGCTTTTTTACATTCCCGGCGTTATGGCAGCAGTGGATTGACGCCGCGCACGTTGATTGCATGGGTGTACACCAGTTGACCACCCGTCCCGCCGACGATGACGATCCAGAGAATGCCCAGCACGGCGAAGACCAAATAGGCGGGTGAGCGACCGATGTCTTTGCCTTTGCGCCGGCTGGTGTATCGCCAGATGGTAACGCCGACCATCACCAGCGTGCCAAGAATTGCCGAAAATTGGTGTGGTTCGATCACTGCCGCCAGGGCGGTCTCCTCATACGGCAGGTGGGCGCCCAATCCGGTGATGACTGCCAGCGGGGCTGTGATCGCGCCGAGCACCAGCAGCAACCACTCGCTATCCTGTAGCTTTGGCAAGAAACGGCTTGCCAGGGCAAAGATGAAACTCAACATGAACAACACGATTGGGAAATGCACGATCATCGGGTGCAAATCCTGGGGGATGGTCGAAAGAAATTCAAACATATGAAATCACCTCCACTGAGATTGGGGTGGCGGGCAATTACTTGCCCGCCGGTTTTGGACTTTATCTATACCATTAGAATCCCAGCTTTTCCTTCACCAGGATCATCATGGTGCGGTCGGGCATCACCTCGCGGTGGACGATCAACAACTTGCTGACATTGCTGTGCATACCGTAGGCTTTCAACGCTCGTATATCTTCGAGCGGCAGCGAATATTCTTCGACCCGCTTGAAACCTTCTTCCAAGGTGGGCACGATTTTGTGCGTCCCCACCACGTAGATGACATGAGCTGCGCTGGCGGCGTATCCTGCCAGTTGGCTGCCGGTGTTGGAAGCAATGATCAGGCTGCCGCCTTCGGTCACGGCGTGCACGCTGCCGACCATATATTCGGGCACAGCGCCCATTTTGATCATCTCGCGACCCTGAGTGGCGTTGTCCATCTTGGCGAGTTTGGCGCGCACCGAGTCATAGGCGCCGGAGCCATCGATTTCTTCCGCCACTCCCAGTTCGTTCAAGGTGGTGGAACTGCTCAGGAACACTTCGGCTTTTGCGGGCAGCAGCTCGAGCAGTTTGGCTTTGGCTTCTTCGCGGTTGGCAACCACGAACACACGGATGCCGTTGGCTTCCAGCGCTTTGGCTGTGCGTTCGATCTGTTCATCAGAAGCCAGTTGCGCATATTTTTCGTTGATCGGTAAAGTTGTTTCAGACATGGTATTTTCCTTTGCTAGTAGTAATTATAGTATTATCCGGCGAACAATCCCCAGCGCCCCCAGGCAACGAAGAGGGCGAGCAGGAGCAAAACCACATTGAACGGGATGGACTTATAGTCCTTGTCTGGCACATGAACGGTGAAGATCGCCAACACCTGCACGACTACCAACCCTGCCGCTGCCAACGGCGTCAGCCAGGGCAGTATGCCGGTCAACATCGGCAGCACCATTCCCAGCGCTCCCAATAATTCCACTATGCCGATAAAACGTATCAAACCTTCGGGACGGCTCTTTGCCCATGCCAGTTGTTCCTTTGCTTTGGCTGGCGTGAATCCTTTCAATATGCCAGCCATCCCGTACATGCCGAGTAGTAGAACCTGGACGACCCACAGCAAAATATTCATCTTGACTCTCCTTTCTTGTTATGATAACATACAGATATATAATAAACAACTACTGTTGCATATTAAACATTAGACGCCTTATTAGGTCAACCATCAAAATCAGGCAATTGTTGCGTAAACAACAGAGGAGCAAAAATGTCGGCGATCCCCCCCCCACAGGAAAAACTGGACCCGCGCGTAAAGCGCACCCGCGCGCTGATCCAGCAGGCGTTCAACGAATTGCTCGCCGAAAAGGGGTTCAATGCAATCAGTGTGCAGGATATCACCAGGCAGGCAGAAATCAATCGCGCCACTTTCTATGCCCACTTTCCGGATAAATATGCCCTGTTGGAATACAGCATCCGGCAGGCTTTTATGCAGGCACTGGAAAAGCGCACCCTGAGTGCCTGCCATTACAGTCCGGATAATTTAAAGGCGCTGGTCGTAATCGTATGCGAATTTCTTGCCCAGGCAAACAACCTGTGCAAAGCCGGTGAAAACCACTTCGAGTCGCTGGTGGAGAACCAGGTGCGGAAACAAATCCAGGAATTGCTGGAATTCTGGCTGGAGCAGGTGCGCTCCGAATTGGACCCCAAAACCGCTGCCACCGCCGCCAGTTGGGTGATCTACGGGTTGGCGCAGGAGTGGAGCCGCAACAAACACCGTTCACCTGCCGAGGTGTATGCCCAGGATATCTTGCCGTTGGTGCAGTCGAACTTGCAATTGAAAGAAGATGGATGAGAACGAACCGCACCGGTGAAATGCGTAAGTCTAAAAATCGTCATGATCTCAGCAACGCGGGGGGCATTCTGTCCATGTACGATATAATCGGTGCACTGGCAAAGAATTTGCAGGCAAAAATAAATCGTTGCCTGCCCCGCTCAGGGTAAAGGGAGGATGTTTTCCCTCCGGCGTGCGCCCGGCGTGATCGAACTTCTCTCACACCCCATGGTTGACCCTGATTCCAACCTATCACCATCCCATTCCGTCAGGCATCTTAGGAAGACCATCCTATGGCAAGCATTCAAGGTGAAATCCTGAAAAACGTGATCAAACGGCAGAATTATTTTGGCGGCGATAATATCGACCTGCAACAACTCCGTGATCGTCTTGAGCGTATGTCAGGCAGCGTAAAACCTCATCGTAATGTGCAGGTCGTCGATGTCGATGCCGCTTCGGTTCCTTCAGAGTGGTTGATTCCGCAGGGGTCGCCGACTGATCGCGCCTTGTTCTATATTCATGGCGGCGCCTGGTCCATGGGATCGACCAATACCCATCGATCGCTCGTATCTAATCTTGCATATCTAAGCGGTATACGTGCGCTTTCGATCAATTATCGCCTTGCGCCGGAGCACCCCTTTCCGGCTGGGCTTGAGGATTGCATCACCGCCTATGAGTGGTTGCTGCGCAGTGGCGTCTCGCCGGATAAGGTCGTTATAGCGGGTGATTCTGCCGGCGGGAATCTTGCTTTTGCGCTTCTCGTTACGCTGCGGGATGCAGGCAAACCGCTGCCAGCCGGCGCAGTTGCCTTGTCCCCCGCCACCGACCTTGCCGTTACTGGTGAGTCATATAAAACCCGCCGGCATCTCGACCCATATTTTGCCAATCTCGATACCACCATCATCGCAGATAGCTATATTGCAGACCACGACCCGCGCAACCCTTTGATTTCGCCGCTTTTCGCCGATCTTGGTGGGCTGCCTCCCCTGTTGATTCACGTTGGGGAGTATGAGGTATTGCACGATGATGCCGTACATTTTGGCGAGCGCGCTGTTGCCGCAGGGGTGAAAGCCAAGACAGTGGTATGGTCGAAAATGTTCCATGTTTTCCAAATGTATGCGCCTTATTTGCCGGAAGCGCGGCAAGCCAACGATCAAATCGCAGCGTTCATTCGCTCACTGATGAGTGGTGAGGTTGCCGCTGAGTAAACTGGCTGACGAAACATGCAACTGGCGCTGCGAACGCGCACTGCTCGCAGCTTGACGGTCCTCGACAGAAGGGAGTGGTATTCACATGTGCCCAACCCGTATGGCAAAGTTGGAATCAGCTATCCGCATTGCCCTGGCGTTCAATGAGGCTTTCAACCGCCATGATATTGCCGGGATGATGCAGTTGGTGGGCGAGGATTGCATCTTCGAAGCCGCTGCGCCAGCCCCCGATGGCGCGCTCTACTCGGGCAAAGAAGCTATCAGCCGTTATTGGCAGGATTTCTTCCGGCGGACGCCCCATGCCCTGATCAAGGTTGAAGAGATCTTCGGCTTTGGCAACCGCTGTATCATGCGCTGGCGGTACGAGGGGGAGGATGCGGCGGGGCTGAAAGGGCGCGTCCGCGGGGTGGATATCATCAAAGAGAAGGACGGCGCCATCTCGGAAAGGTTATCCTACCTCAAGGGCTAGTCCGCCCGGAAGGGATGGCGTCATGAATGGCGATATTCCGGCGTTTGATAGATCGACAGAGTCAAGCCCCTTACCCACCCTGCATCAGATGAATGCGTTGGTTGCCTTCCGTCCGCTCCTGTATGCGCAGGGCTTCCAGCCGATCCTTCCACCAGGCACCTTGCAGGAACACACACCTGCGCCTTACCCGAACTATCACCCGACGGTGTTGGCGTTCTACCGCCTGGCTTCGGAGGAAGTTTGGTGCGACCACGATTATGTTCCCCAAACTGCGCACGCGATGCTCGAAGATGCGGACTTTGTCCGTCGCGCCTCGCTTGCCCAGGTCAGAACCATGTTGACCTTCTGCGTGCGCGGTGAACGTTTCTTTTATGGTCACTGGGCAGCCATGATCGAACGTGGGCTTATCCTGCGATTGCTTGACCGGCTGGAAGTCATCGCGGCTGGGGGATAGCCGCCCGATACCCGCTGACCCTGCGCGGCGAACGTTTTCGTAGACCTTGGATGTTTATATACATCCCAATATTCTCACGATTGATGGATTAGAATGAACGGTTGATATATCACGTCAAAGGAGGTAATTACAAATTGAAATGATTTCCAATACTCCTCCCAAAACCATCGATGAATACATCGCGCAGTTCCCCGCCGAAGTGCAGATGATCCTGCAGCAGGTGCGCGCCGCCATCCGTGAGGTTGCCCCGCAGGCGCAGGAAGCGATCAAATACGCCATTCCCACCTTCACCATGAACGGCAACCTGGTGCATTTTGCCGCTTATAAAAAACACATTGGTTTCTACCCGGCGCCATCCGGTATCGAGAAGTTCAAGGATGCCCTGTCTGCGTACGCGGGCGCCAAGGGTTCGGTGCAATTCCCGCTCGACCGACCCATCCCCTATGACCTGATCCGCGAGATCGTCGCGTTTCGCGTGCAGGAAAGCCTGGCGGCTGCGCAAGCCAGGGAGAAGAAAAAGAACTAAAGGGGCGACCTTTGCCGGGCTGCAAGCATCCCGTACGCTGCCGGCGCAGGCTGAGTTGGCGACCTGATCGGTGACGTGTTTCTTCGTGGATGCCGGTTACCGCGGGCGCGGTTTGCCAGCCGGCTTGCTGCGGGTGACGGTCGATGACGCTGTTTCACAGGGGGTGCCGGCGGTCGAAGCCTATCCGCTGCCGCAAGGGTCTGCCTCCTAACCTTTATGGGTCACCGGAACTTTTCCGCCGGGCTGGCTTTGTCGAAGCGACGCCGCCCGGGCGGGTAAGCCAGCCAAAGGCGGCGTGTTATAATTTTTTCCGTCGCTCGATCTAAGCCATTATTTAATGATCCCATCTCATCTTTCTATGTTCAGGCAGCGTTTGACGATCCGGCACCTCGTGCTACTGACTGCGTTCGAAGGTGTGATCGCGGCGTTCCTCACGTTCTTCATCGCTGCTGATCCAAAGAATGCAGTCTTGTTGGGGCGCTCGCCCTCGCGCTGGCTGACGATCCTGGCGCTCCTCGGTGCGGCGCTGTTCCTTGTGATCGTGGCTGACCGTTTGCGCCGCAGCCCGGCATTCTTTGCCCGTATGGCAGCGTTGACCGGCAAGCCGATCTTTGCTTTGGCGACGGTCGGCATCAACGGGCTGGTTTTTGCCGCCATCGTGGTGCTCGATCTCCCAATGGATCTGATGACGCGCCTCTCCCCAGCGCTGACCTGGCTGTGGCTGGGGGGGCTGCAGGCTGTCTTGTTCGATCTCATAAAAAACAGCCGAAGACCGGCGGATGATTTGCCACACGCCAGGGGCTGGCAGGCGGTTGTGACCGTTTGCGCCATCCTGGCGGCGGCGGCGTTGCCCATGCCGCTGCAAGCGCAAGCCAATGGCTTGCCCTGGGATACGCCGCTGGAATTCATCGGGCTGGTGTTCCTGCTGCCCGCTGCGTTGATCCTCGATTGGCGCGCATTGGCTAACCGCCTGGTCCTTTACGCCGCATTGATCCTGTTGCTTGCCCGTGCTGTCATGGCGCTTGCGCTGCCGCCTGTCGGTCTTGAAGTGCGCGCCTATGCCAGCCCGCAGGATCGCCAGGCTGGGCGGGTGGTTCGCAGTTACGAGAGCGTCTTTCATCCGGGGCTTACCAGCGTCATGACGCGCAAGTACGGCGTGACGCGCGAATTCCCGTTGGAATTCATCAACCAGGACCAATATCAGGTCGATAGCCTGTGGTTGGGTTTGGACCTGTCAGGTTACCTGGCGCTGGAACCGGATGAGCGGGTGGTATTTCTCGTTCTGGGCGACCGGCAAGCCAGGGTCACGCTTGTCGACAGGGTCACCGGTGAGCGTATGCCCGGCAGGACCATCCGTTCGATCGATGAGATCACGCCGGAACTGTATCAAGGGCTTCCCGCGCTTGTGGATCCCTACCTGCAAGCCAGTTTTACCTTCATTGGGGATGATTTCTTCCAGGTTCGCCCGCTTGTGATCACGCCGGATGGCGCGCATAGTCTGCTGCTCGAAAGCGGACGCGCCTGGCGTGCGGCGTCAGGCGCACTGTATTCTGCCGTTCAATTGGAACGCCTGGGTGTGCTGTCTATCCTCCTGGATAGGCTCTTCCTGTTGGTCTGTCTGGGTGCTTTGGCTGTGGCGCTGGCGGGGCTTTATCGCGCCGGTCGCATCGACCCGCTGGACCTCTACCTGTCAGCCGGCGCCCTGCTGGTGTTCTGGGCGGCGAACAACCTGGGTCGTGACCAACTCGCGTCGCTTTTTCAACCCGTGGTGATGGCATTGGTCGTTATTCGCGTCGCGGGTTTGTGGTTGGCGCCCGCGCCGCGCCCCGCCAGGCAATTTTGGGTCTCGGTCGGGCTGGTGGCGTGGGTGCTCTTTCTGGGGCTTTACCTGCCATACCTGCGCGAGGTCGAGATATTCCCCCATGGCGAGGATAATTTCCGCAGCCAGGTGATTGCACGATATATCTTCACCTCCGGCGATTTTTTGCAGTTGCGCTCACAGCCGCTGGTCTACAAATTCCTGCACCCGTACCTGGTGGGCATCTTACACCTGCTGTTCGGACAATCACCCGCCGCCCAGCACGTGCTGAACGCGATCTGCGGGGTGTTGACCGGCGGATGGCTGGTGGCGATCCTGTCGAAACGGCAAATTCCGGGCGCGCTGGCGGTGGCGGCAGGTGGTTTGTGGTTGGTGATCGTCTCTGGGTTTGCCTTCAACACCTTCTACTTCCGCTTTGGCTTGATCGAGCCGCTGGCGGTGGCGCTATTGATCCTCCTGATCCTGCTGGCGATCGAGCGGAAATTTATCGCGCTGGTAGTGACCGGGATGTTCCTTACCCTGCTGCGCCTGGATTACGCCATTATAGGCTTTGCGACGCTGTGGTTCATGCTTGACCAGCCGATGGGCGATTTTGCGACCGTTTGGCGCGGCATGCTTGCCTGGACGGCGCACAACTGGCGGAAAGTTGTCGTCATGGCTGCCTCACTGGCGGTGTTGCCGTTGGGATTGACGGCGCTCTACCGTCTGCTGGAGCCGTTGCACCAGTTGCGCGCTTTCGATACCCGGCATGATTCGTTGCGTTCTGTCTTCCTGGCTTGGTTCCGCGTTCTGACCGGGGGCAGCGCAGAGGAAGTGCGGACGCGTTTCACCCAGGCGCCGCTGGATACCGTCGCGATTATCCTGATCCTGTATTTGGGCGTTGTGGTGGCGCTGTTGCCGCTCGTCGTTCGCACTCAACGGATGCGCGCGCTTGACCTGCGTTGGGGGATACTGGTGGCTGCGTTGTTCCTGACTTACGCGTTGGTGCGTCCTACCGGCTATGCGCCCCGCTTCAGCACGCCGCTGTTGCCGCTGGCGATCCTGGCGCTGTTCGATAGCCTGCCCAGGCTGGCGCGAACCCGGGGTGGGGCGCCGCCGCCCAACTTTCAATGAACTCCATCATAAGGAGACGGGGCACAGGTAAGATGAATGTCATCAGAAAACCTGCCTGTGCGTTCAAATGCAGGCTGTTTCGGTCAACAAACTGACAGGATTCGTATTAACTGATTGTAAGGCAAAAAATGACCGGAGGGGGTATTCTATCTGTATAATATACCAAATGGTTATGAACCTGGCACCATGATGGATCAATAACTCGAAGGTCGTAGTATGCACCCTGCGCCGGCAATCCTCATTATATTTTTAGGTTTATTCGTTACCCTGTGCACCTACCTGGCAGCCTATACCTATATGCGGATACCGTACGTGCCGGAAGCCCGTTGCTACTTTTTTGTCATCGTCTCGATCAGCATTTACATACTCGGCTATGCGATTGAAATATCCCGCACCGACCTGGCTGGCGTGCTGGCAGCCATCCGCTTGGAATATTGCGGTTTGGCGTTTGCCGCCACCATGATTTTGTTGTTCGCCATCCGCTTCACCCGCCAAAAGGACACGCCGCTAAAATACGTGGCAGCATTGATGGTTGTGCCGGTCACGACGTTGGTGCTCGTATTCACACAGTCTCACCACGACCTGTTTTACATCAACCCGCGCCTTGTCGATGGCGGACTCTTTGCCGCGCTGACATTCGAGCGTGGCATTTGGTACAACATAAACTTTGTATATCAACAGATCGTTAGTCTGGCTGCATTTGTGATATTGGTTCGCCAAGCCTTGCGCACCAAGGGACGGTTACAGCACCAGGCAATTGCCCTGGCATTGGGTGTGCTTGTCCCATCCCTCGGTAGCATTTATTATTTTTTGGGTCTCATCCCGTTCAAGGTGGATAGCGGTCCTTTCGTGTTGTCCATCACCGCGATGCTGACCGCTTGGGCGCTGTTCCGATTGGGGCTGTTCGAATTGATCCCCGCCGGTCGTGAAATGGCGTTGGATTCGATCTGTGACGGTTTATTGGTGATTGACAACAACGGTCGCTTGGTGGACATGAACAATGCCGCCCGGAAATTGCCGGGCGCAGAGTCGTTCAGGATGGGTGACCTGTTGCCGGGGGATAATCAACTGGTCGCACATTTGCGCCCATTGATCGAGACGGAAGCCAGCACGATTGCCTTCTGCACAGACCCGCAAGAGGGGTGCGGGCATCATTACAAGGCGAGTGTTTATCCGCTGTCGACGCGCGAGACCGGTGTACAGGGTATTGCCATCCTGATCAGCGAGGTAACCGACACGGTGGAGTTGCTGCGCCGCTTGAACCACCAGGCGAACACGGATGAACTGACGGGTGTGCTCAATCGCCGGCAGCTCATGTCGCTGGGCGCCAACGAATTGACGATCTCGCGTCAAACCGGCGCGCCGTTGGGGGTCGTCATGATCGATATGGATCAATTCAAGAGCATCAATGACAAATATGGGCATGCCGTCGGTGATACATTATTGAAAAAAGTGGCTCAATCCCTTCGGGAAAAATTGCGCGCCAATGACATCCTCGGACGTTATGGCGGCGATGAGTTTGTTGCCTTCTTGCCGGCGACCAATATCACCCAGGCAATGATCGTTGCAGAACGCCTGAATAGCCGCCTGTTAGCGGAGAATTACGCCGTTGAAGAGGAAAGCCTTACCATCACAGCCAGTTTCGGGGTGCTATCGGTATGCGCCTGCGACGACACTGCCATTGATGACCTGTTGCGCGCGGTGGATGTTGCCCTCTACCAGGCAAAAGCCAATGGTTGCGGGCAGATCGCTTATTATCCGGATGCGGACCTGGCGACTGTAGATGTTCAATCAACCCGGCAGGCTGCCGATATGACTGTGCGCCGCACCTAGCCAGCCACCGGGATAGCCATCGATCCGTACCGGTTTGAAAAGTACCACCGGTCAACATAAGATCATACTATCCTTTTGATATAGAAGCTAACTTGGGGGAATGGCTTGGCAGAAAGAGCGCCGCCGCGGTGTTCGAAGCACGGTATTTATGTAGTATATTATCCATAACTGTACGATAACCTTGATAAATATCATGACATGACTGAAGTGTAACGGTTGGTTTGCATGAGGGCATAAACGTTCATGGAGCTCACAGCATTTGATCAGCATTGCTTCCGGCGCGCTGTCGACCTGGCAGAACAGGCGGAGGGCGCAGGCAACCTGCCTATCGGTGCGGTCATCAGCCTGGACGGTATCATCATCGCCGAAGGGCGGAATGCCATTTGGCGCCCCGAGCCGGATCCCAATCGCCATGCGGAGGTCGAAGCCCTGCGCGCCTTGCCGGCTCACCACCGGACAAGCGCTCGCCGCATGACGCTCTACACCACGCTCGAACCCTGCCTGATGTGCCTGGGTGACATCCTGCTGCACCGCATTGGACGGGTGCTCTATGGCGCTGCTGATTTCTACGGTGGCGCCAGCCGGGTGTTTGGTCACATGCCTGCGTATTTCGAGCAGGAGGTCGCTCGCACGCAATGGTTTGGACCGGCAGATGCGCAGCATTGTGACCCGCTTTTTGCACGCGTCATGGTTTTGCTGGAGCAAAACGGGGAGGGATGGGAATGAAATTCGCTAATTGCCTGGTCTTGTGCTTTCTGCCGATGATGCTGATCGCATCCATGTCGCCGCCGCGCGGCATCATGCCTGATCAGATTATCTCCGGGGTCAATGCCTTGCGTGCCAGCCAGGGGCTGGCTCCATACGTCGTTGATTCCTGGTTGATGTCTTATGCCCAGGAACATGCTGAATATATGGCTTCCCTCGGACACGGCACCCATACCCATTCGGATGGCGTGGTTCCCTGGGAGATCGGTCTTCAGGAAAATGTTGCCGGCGGCACCGCCGGTTGGGTCACTACGGACTTTATCATCAACCAGGTTTGGGCGGATCCGGGACACGGCAAGGTGTTGACCGGTTATGCCAGTGGTGAAGTGGGGGTCGGTGTGGCATCCAACGATGTCGATGTTTATGTCAGCCTGGATGTCCGCCCCGGCGGGGAGTCGTACGCGCCCACACAGAGGGCGACGTCACTCGGTAATGATGCTGCCGATGCCGATCCGACCGCTGTGTCGGGCACGCCCCGCCCGCCAGTGCCCCTGGTGACTGTCACCCCGTTGGCAGATGGTTCGGTCTACCATATCGTTGGAACTGGGCAGACGCTGTGGGACATCGCCCAGGCGTACGGCATCACCGTCGACCGCCTGCTGCTGCTCAATGGCTTCAAAGACGAGAACGAGACCATCTATGTCGGGCAACGCCTGCTGATCGAGCTTCCGCCGATTGCCGTCACCGTGACCGTCTCTCACCTGCCATCAGCCACGCCGACCATTGATCCAACCCAGTTGACGCCCGCCGCCACGATGACCGCTACCCCGCCAGCCATCCCGACCCAGCCGCCAGTGCCATCCCCGACGCCGACCGAAACCATCGATGATGCGAAAATCAGGAGCGAGCGCCTGACAAGCACCCTTCTGCTCGTGGCGGTGATCATGGCTGGTTTCATTCTCCTGTATTCCCTGGCTTTCAGGGGAACGCGCCGGTATTGATGCCGGCGGGTGTCCCGGCGCGGGTCGGGCGGCATTGGATGTTTGCTATAATAGAGGTTGAAAAAATCACCCTTAAGGAGATATGACCGTGCACGAAAAGAGTATCGAATTGCTCAATAAAGCCGTTGGCGATGAAATTTCCGCCGTTCACCAGTACATGTATTTTCATTTTCACTGTGAAGATCAGGGTTACGAGTTGCTGTCCAGCCTCTTCATGCGCACCGCCATCGAGGAGATGGGACACATCGAACGCTGTGCCGAGCGCGTCCTGTTCCTGGAAGGCGATGTTGAAATGGTGGCTGCTATGCCGGTCAAGAAGATCCATGACCCCAAGGAAATGCTGGCGTTGGCGCGTCAAATGGAGCTGGATAGCGCCCGCGATTACAACGCCTGGGCGAATGAGTGTTCAGCAAATGCTGATTCCGGCACCAAGAAGGTGTTCGAGGGGTTGGTGGATGACGAAGAGCGCCACTATGACCAATACGACCTGGAAATGGAGAAGGTGAAGACCTTCGGCGGGCAATACCTGGCGTTGCAATCCATCGAAGGCGCCAAGAAAGCCGGGGCACCGGCGGCAGGGGAAGGCTAGTTAGGGACGGCTTCTTCGCTGGAGTCGTGGTTGCCTGGATTCTATAGCGGTAGGGCATCCTCTAAAAGGTCGCGACCGTCATACCGAACGTAGCGTCTCGTGCGCTAATGAGAGACCCTCCCCCCGGTGGGGACTTCGCGCTGCGCTCGTTTTTTCTTTATTGCAAGGGGAATTGCCCGATGGCGTCCTGGAAGGTCGTTATGATCGCCGGAGCCAACAAGATCATGCCGCAACCGAACAACAGAATTGCCAGGATGACCGGCATCAATAATACCGGGATGGCTTTCCCCCAACTCAATTTCATCACCCTGTGCAGAGCCAATACGTTCAGGAATAAGCCGAAAAGACTGTCCAACCCGCTCAGAAAGCCGATCACCGGTATGGCGCCCAATGTGGAAATTGTCGCCAACTGGACGTGACCTGACCGCATCGACCGGTTTTTGGTTATGATGATGATATATTTTGGTAATCATGGAGGTCGTATGGCACGCATGATCCCTGCTGCCGAACGCGTCAAACGCGCCCGCAAATTCGTCCAACAGGCGCGCGAATATCCCAAATCAGCCGACCCTGGCTACGCTTTCTTTTCTTACGTCGCCGAAGTCAAGGACTTGCTGCGCCAGGCGCGCGACCTGATCAAGTTCATCCCCAACACACCCAGCGCCAGTGAGGAACTCAAAGCCGAGGTGAGCGCGTTGCAGCAGGAGATCGACCAGACGGAGAAGGATTTACTGCGCACGATCTGAATGGGCATGGTATAATATTCAATAATTGAATATTGGAAATGGCTTACGCAACCCTGAGGCGCTAAGTGCTTCAGGGTTATTTCCTTTGAAGTAAGGAGCCGAACATCACGGATATATCGTGCCCGCGCCGGCGACTGAAGTTGACGGTGGCGATCGATGCTGAATGCCCTGGCGTTTTGTAACATGTCCGGGTGACTTGGCAGCCTGCCAGGATCGTTTCCATTGGGAGATACCCTGAAAAAGGAACCACCCAGGAATGAATTGCTTGGTGATGGATTCATTATCGGGTAAAATCAACCTTTAATGTGCGCCAGCCAAGGGATTCGGCTGGTTTTTCCAATAATGCCGCCCACGACGAACCGATCTCGAAAAGGATTGCCCATCATGCCCATTGACCTTTGTGAAGTGACGACCCTCAAACAATTGCGCGCGTTCATTCGCTTTCCCCGCACCTTGTACCGTGACAATCCCTATTGGGTGCCGGCGTTGTTCATGGACGAATATAATACCTTGCGTGACGACAAGAACCCCGCATTCGAACATTGCTGCGCCAGGTACTGGCAGGCATATCGTCAGGGACGCGCTGTCGGGCGGGTGGCAGCCATCCTCAATCGCCAACACTGTGAGAAATGGGGGCAGCCCTACCTGCGCTTTGGTTGGCTGGATTTCGTCGATGACCTTGATGTTGCGTCGGCTCTTCTCGCGACGGTCGAGAATTATGCCCGTGAGAATGGCTTAACCGCCGTTCATGGCCCCCTCGGGTTCACCGATTTGGATCGCGAAGGTATGTTGGTGGAAGGTTTCAATGAGATGGGTACCCTGTCCACGCTCTATAACTATCCGTACTACCCGCGTCACCTCGAGGCGTTAGGTTACATCAAGGATATCGATTGGGTCGAGTATCAGATCATCGTGCCGTCCGAGCCCAATCCGACCATTGCGCGCATTGCCCAGGTCGCATTGCGCCGCAACTGCTTGCACTTGCTGCAAGCCCGCCATAAACGGGAACTGCTTCCATATACCAAGGAAATCTTCCACCTGCTGGATGATGCCTACCAACACCTTTACGGTGTGGTGCCGCTCACCCCGCGTCAGGTGGAAGTCTATATCGACCAGTACTTTGGTTTCATCACGCCCGATTTCGTCCCCATCGTCTTGGATGAAAATGGGCATATGGTTGCCTTCGGGATCGCCATGCCGTCGCTTTCCCGGGCGCTGCAACGCTCCGGGGGTGAACTTTTCCCCCTCGGCTTCGTGCACCTGATGCATGCGCTAAAGTTCAACGATCGCGGCGATCTTTACCTGGTAGCGGTCCGCCAGGAGTACCAGGGCAAGGGTGTCAACGCCATCCTGATTGATCAGATGAATCGCAACTTCATCAAATTGGGCATCAGGCGGGTCGAATCCAATCCGGAATTGGAGACCAACCAACTGGTACGCTCGCAGTGGAAGTATTTCGAAACCCACCAGCACAAACGTCGCCGCTGTTACATCAAACACCTGGAGGGCGCTGCCACGACAAGTTCATGAGGGCAAGCGTGGCGCGCCTGTCATAAGCAGGCGCCGGAACGCGATATAATGGATGGATAATATCTGATAATCCACCCCGCGCCGCAAATATGATGGGCGCATGGTATGAACGGAGGGGAGAAAAATGGCTGAGTTGAAGACGAAAAAGAACAGCAATAGCGTGGAAGATTTCCTTGAAACCATCGAGGATGAATCCCGGCGTCAGGATAGTTACGCCGTCCTGCAATTGATGCGCGAGGTCACTGGTGCCGAGCCCGGCATGTGGGGCGACAGCATCGTTGGTTTTGGCGCGTACCACTACCGCTACCAGAGTGGGCGTGAGGGCGAGTGGTTCCTGGTGGGTTTCTCTCCCCGCAAACACAGCCTGACGCTCTATATCATGTCCGGCTTCGACGAATATGATCAACTCCTTGCCCGGCTCGGCAAACACAAGATCGGCAAAGCCTGTCTTTATGTCAACAAACTCGCCGATGTCGATCAGGATGTTCTACGCCGCCTGGTGACCGCTTCCGTCCGTCACATGCAGGCATCGCATTCGCCATAAGGAACCGCGATCTTATTGCCGGCGGGTAAGATATGCCGTTGCCGGCGGCTCAAGATACATAAGGCGCGCGATGCGCCATCGTCGCGAGAAAAATATCCAGGAGGATATGATATGACATCACAAACGTCATCATCCGGTTCCGGTGCCAACCTGCAAATCGCCACCCTGGCTGGCGGTTGCTTCTGGTGCCTGGAAGCGGTCTTCGATCAGGTCATCGGCGTGACCGATGTCGTCTCGGGCTATGCTGGCGGGCACGCCGCCAACCCCACTTATCAACAGGTCTGCACCGGAAACACCGGACACGCCGAGGTGGTGCAGGTCACCTTCGACCCTGCCGTGATCGATTTCGCGGATCTGTTGCGCATCTTCTTTGCCATCCACGATCCCACCACCCTCAACCGCCAGGGCGCCGATGTTGGCACTCAGTACCGCTCCGCCATCTTCTACCACGATGAAGCGCAGAAGGCGGCTGCCGAGGCGGTCATCGAAGAGCTGGTGGATGAAAAATTGTGGCATGATCCCATCGTCACTGAACTCGTGCCGCTGCAAGCGTTCTATCCCGCCGAGGACTACCATCAGGAGTACTTCGCTAACAACCCCGGGCAGGGCTATTGCCAGTTCGTGGTCGCGCCCAAGGTGGCTAAGTTTCGCCAAAAGTTCCAACATCGCCTCAAGGCGTGAGGTCGTGCTGATCCCCACGCGGATGCAGCTATCATGGGGATTGCAGGCTCTTCGGTGTGCACAGAGTGAGGGGAGACTGGCAGTCGCTTCGACCAACCCGGTTGCTTCCGGCGTTTACCAGCGCGCCGGCATGACCCGCCAGCACACTTACCTGCAACTGGTCAGGCAATTGTCCCTGGATTGATGCCCTTGCGGAATTGCGTGTCGTACAGGTGGGCGTACAGCCCGCCCAACGCCAGCAGTTCCGCGTGTGTGCCCTGCTCCACCACCTGACCGCGGTCGATCACCAGGATCAGGTCTGCCGCCAGGATGGTGCTCAGGCGGTGGGCGATGACGATGCTGGTGCGCCCCGCCATCACCCGTTGTAGCGCTTCCTGGATCAATGCCTCGGATTCGCTATCCAGGCTGCTGGTGGCTTCATCCAGCACCAGAATGCGCGGGTCCTTCAAGATCACCCGCGCCAGCGCGATGCGCTGCTTTTCTCCGCCGCTCAAACGGTAGCCGCGCTCACCGACGATGGTATCGTAACCATCCGGCAACTGGCTGATGAAGTGGTGGATATTGGCGGTGCGGCAGGCATCCTCCAGTTCCGCCTGGGTGGCATCCAGGCGCGCATACAGCAGGTTGGTGCGGATGCTATCGTGGAACAGGTAGCTTTCCTGCGTCACCATCCCCACCAGCGCCGAGAGCGAATCCAGCGCAACATCGCGCAGGTCGTGCCCGTCGATGCGGATGCGTCCCTCGGTCGGATCGTACAGCCGGGGGATCAGGTAGGTCATCGTGGTCTTGCCGGCGCCGCTCGGACCCACCAGCGCCACCAGTTGTCCCGCCGCCACCTTGAAGCTGACATGCTCCAGCGCCTTGCCACGCGCCTGGCTTCTCTCCACCGCCGGGGTTTCCTCGTGCTCCGTATCGCGCCCGGAGAGTGCCGCCATCACGTTCTCCATGCTGCCATAGCGATGCACGTTGCTCAGCAGGGCTTCGTCGCCGCCTTCGTATTGGAAGGTCACGTCCTCGAACTCGATCTCGCCGGCGCTTTCGGTCAGGTGGATCGGGTCGGCTCGTTCCGGCAGTTCCTCCGGCAGGTCGATCACCTCGAAGACGCGCTCGAAACTGACCATCGACGTGGCGAACTCCACCGGCGCGTTCGCCAGCGCTTGCAGGTTGCCGTACAGGCTGCTCATATAACTGCCCAGCGCCACGATCGTGCCGATGGTGAAGGCATCCAGGATGACTAGGTAGCCGCCCACCCCGTAAACCAGCGCCGTACCGACCGAACTGATCAGACCGATGATGGCGATGAAGACCGATGCCACATACGCCCGCCGGATGCCCATCTGCCGCACCTCGCCGGCGCGCTCCGCGAAACGCTCTTCCTCCAGGTGACGCCGACCGAATAACTTGACCAACAGCGCGCCGCCAATGTTGAGCGTCTCGTGCATCATGGCGTTCATCTGCGCGTTGGTCTCCATCTGCTGCCGTGCGATGTCGCGCAGTTTATTTGCCTGCTGTCGTGAAACCATGATGAACAGCGGCAGGATGATGACGCTGATCAGCGTCAGCCGCCATTCCAACGAGAACATCACCGCCAGCACGGCGGCGCCTTCGATGATGTTGGTGATGATGTTGACCACCGTGCTGCTGATGGCGTTCTGCGCCCCCACCACGTCGTTGTTCATGCGGCTCATCAACTCACCCACTTTGGTATTGGTGAAGAAGCGCAGCGACATGCGCTGCAAACGGTTGTAAAGCGCTCGTCTCAGATCGTAGATTACACCTTCACCCACTTGCACGCTCAATCGGCGTTGCAGCACATTGAGTCCCCCGCGCGCCACCGGCAGCAACAGCAGCGCCAGCGAGAGCATCAGCAGCCGCGACAGGTCTTTGCCGGGGATGGTCTTGTCGATCAGGTCGCGCATGATCAACGGGCTTACAAGGCTGATGCCCGCTGCGCACAAGATGATCACCAACATCAAAGCAATCCTGCCGCGGTGAGGCTTGGCAAATGCCAGCACGCGCACCAGCAGTTCGCGCGTGATCTTGGGGGTTTCATCCGGCGCGTTCGCCAATGAGCGCATGCCGCCTGGTCTTCCGTGCATTTTTTCACCTCATGGATGTGCCCTTGCCCGGCGGTGACCGGCAAAGGCTGGTATCGACTTATTGTTCATGGTATCACAGGTATGAGTTGGAGAGTGTCGTCACAATTAAGTAATGTCATTAAAGGAAATAGTTCACTTTTATAACTTCCATCAAAATATATAATAGTATTGAGGACTATGGATGTAGACATGGACCGATATTTATTTGTTTTAGTCTGAGCTTTTGCTCCGAACGCTGGTCAGCGTTCTCCCAACCGTGATCGCATACCAGTCGATTATTGAGTTGCTTTAGCGCCTCCAAAAATCCGCTGGCATGTGTCAGCGGATTTTTTCGTTTGGGCACTTGGATGTCCAAGGAGGCGAACATTGCAAGAATCCCCATAACTTAACTTCATAATCGTGTGAAAGACAAGACACCCGTACCGATTTGGTCCATGGTCGTGATTGTCTTATGGGTGTATTCGACTCAATAAAAGGAGATTTCACTATGTTGGATCGTATCACTAAATTTTTTGCGTCCCGGTGGGGGATCATCTCTGTCGGAGCCGTGATCGGTATTTTGGGACCAACGTTGCAGAAGTTGGGCAACCCCAAGAACATGGGCATTTGTGTGGCTTGCTTTGAGCGCGACATCGCCGGCGCGCTTGGTTTGCACCGTGCCGGCGTCGTCCAATACATACGACCGGAGATCATTGGCTTTGTGCTGGGTGCGACCATTGCCGCCTTGATTTTTCGCGAGTTCAAAGCCCGCGCGGGGTCGGCTCCCATCGTACGGTTTTTGTTGGGCGCCTTTGCTATGATTGGGGCGTTGGTCTTTCTCGGTTGTCCGTGGCGAGCCAGTTTCCGCCTGGCTGGCGGTGATATGACCGCCATCCCAGGCATCATTGGTCTGGTGATAGGTATCGCCATCGGGGTGTGGTTCCTGCGGTCTGGATATAACCTTGGAAGGAGTCAAAAGACCTACCCGGCAGTTGGCTGGATCATGCCGGCGCTGATGGTCGGGCTATTGCTGCTCTTGTTGTTCCGACCGGTTTTCAGCGAAGGTGGACCGATCTTCTTCAGCGAAAGTGGTCCGGGTTCACAACATGCTTCAATTCTAATCTCCTTGGGTATAGGGCTGCTGATCGGCTTCCTGGCTCAACGCTCACGTTTCTGCACCATGGGCGCGGTCAGGGATGTCATTCTGATGAAAGATTTTCATCTGGCGTCTGGTTTGCTGGCGTTGATCGTGGTTGCCTTTTTGACCAACCTTGTCTATGGTCAATTCCAACTGGGGTATGTCGCGCAACCGGTTGCCCACAGCAACCTGCTCTGGAACGTGCTGGGCATGGTGCTGGCGGGTCTGGCATACGCATTGGCTGGCGGATGCCCCGGTCGTCAGTTGTTCCTTTCCGGTGAAGGCGATGGCGACTCGGCTATTTTTGTTTTGGGTATGATCGTTGGCGCAGGGTTTGCCCATAATTTCAATTTGGCGTCCAAAACGGATATGATCGCGGATGGTGTGCTCACCGTTGGCGGTCCCTCCCAGTTCGGCATGGCTGCGGTCATCCTTGGGTTGGTGGTTTGTGTGGTGATCGGTTTCACCATGCGAGAGAAGGTAGCAAAAGGAGAATGAAATGAGCGAGAAAGTCGATGCGCGTGGTCTATCCTGTCCGCAGCCGGTAATCATGGCTCAAAAAGCCATCTCCGGCGCTGATTTCCCGGTGGAAGTGATGGTCGATACCGTCACTTCCAGGGAGAATGTGCGCCGCATGGCTGAGCATTTGGGTTACAAAGTGACGGTTGAACAACAGGGGGATGAGTTCAGACTGGTGATCACGAAGTGAAAAGAAGCAATGATGGCGATCCGTCCTCCAGGACGCCCGAAGGTGCCATCTATTTAGACAACGCGGCGACTTCCTGGCCCAAACCGCCAGAGGTCGTCGCGGCTATGCGTGAATTTCAGGAAACGTCCGCAGCCAACCCGGGACGCTCTGGTCATCGCATGTCAATTCAGGCTGCCAGGGTCGTGTACGAAACCCGGCAAGCGGTTGCCGATCTGCTTGGCGCCAAAGATCCGCTGCGGGTCATTTTTGGCTTGAACATCACGGATGGTTTGAACCTGGCGCTGCACGGCTTGCTCAAATCCGGCGATCATGTCATCACTTCGAGTATGGAGCATAATTCGGTGATGCGCCCCTTGCGCGAGTTGGTCAGAAAGGGGGTTGAGATGACCCAGGTGACCTGCGCGCCAGATGGAACCTTGGAACCCAAAATGGTCGAACGAGAGGTCAAGCCCAACACCCGCATGATTGTGTTGAACCATGCCTCGAACGTTTGCGGCACGCTTCTGCCCATCCAGGAAGTTGCCCGGATTGCGCGCAACAACGGTCTGTTGTTCCTGGTGGATGCCGCGCAGACCGCAGGCGTCTTGCCGGTCGATATGCTCGACGACCACATCGATCTATTGGGTTTTACCGGGCACAAATCCCTCTATGGTCCAATGGGGAACGGGGGGTTGTTGGTCGGCGAAAGGGTTGACCCGGGTGAACTTCATCCCATGAGGCAGGGCGGCACCGGCAGCCGCTCGGAACATGAAGAACAACCGGATTTCTTTCCGGATTGCTACGAAAGTGGCACGCCCAATGCGATCGGTCTATCGGGTCTGCTGGCGGCGCTGTCCTGGTTGGGCGAGCGTGGGGTGACGAATATCCGCGCGCATGAAGAGGCGCTTTGCGCCGAATTGCTGGATGGCTTGGCGCACATTCGGGGGGTCGAGGTCTATGGGACGCGCGATGCGAAGAAGCAAACCGCGACGGTGGCGTTCAACATTCGCGGAATGGAGCCTTCGACCGTCGGATTACGCCTGGACGAGCAGCACGGTGTTTTGTGCCGGGTCGGATTACATTGCGCCCCATCTGCCCACCGCACCCTGGGCACCTTCCCCTATGGCTGTGTCCGTTTTGGTTTGGGGGTGTTCAATACCTTTGATGATGTGCAAGATGCGCTGAAAGCGGTACATCAATTGGCGCGGGAGGAACGATAAATATGTCATACGCGGTTATCCTGGTCGATTCGACCAGCCACGCGGTCCGCATAGAAAAGTTGCTGGCGCCAACTGACATTGTGTGTAAGCTCATTCCTGTTCCGCGCCACTTGAGTTCGGACTGTGGGGTTTGCATCCGCATCGATCAGGATGATATGGAGCGCATCCGGCAGCTTTTGGACCAGAGTAACGCGCCATTTAGATCAATCGAGGTTATATGACTTCCGGTGAGCACAAGATACGCCTGACGGCGTTGCTCGCCCTGTTGCTGGCGATGTCCGCTGGTCACTCCGCCTGGCTACCGATTGCGCTGGGCTGGCGCGCGCATCCAGAGCGGTCAGAATGGTGTTGGCGTGCATGATCTCGAACAGGCAAGTGTCAGTCACTTGCCTGTTCGATGGTTGAATCTTGTAGGTTGGCAGCCTAGGATTGTTCCGGCTGCAATTGAGCGGTGGCTGGGCTGGTCTCTTCGTTGCGTTGTGGCGCCCGGACGATTGCCATCAGCACCGCGGCGATCAATAACAAACCCACTGCCAGCAGGTAGGCGAGCTTGAAGCTCCCGGTGGCGTCTTTGATCGACCCTGCCAGTTGCGACAGCATAAATCCGCCCAATCCCCACGCCGTATACAGGATGCCGTAATTCATGGCGAAGTTCTTCAAACCGAAATAGTCTTTGGTGATCGCGGGAAAGACTGCCAGGTTGGCGCCGTAATTGGCGCCGATCAATGCCACCAGCACCATCAGCAGCGGGATGGTCATGAAACTGGTATTGCTATCCACAGTCGAGAGGAAGAAGATCAACCCGGCTTGCAGCAGGAAGGCGATCAACAGCACCGCCTTGCGACCGATGCGATCCGAGAGCATGCCGTAAAGCACTCGCCCGCCGCCGTTGCCGATCGCCAGCGCCGTCACCGCCAGCGCGCTCATGGCAGCCATGCCGATCTGGTCCTTGACGATTGACGCCAGGTTGCCGATCACCATCAAACCGGCGCCGGAACCGAATGCGAATGCCAGCCACAGCAGGTAGAACTGCCAGGTTTTGGCGGTTTCGCCGGGCGTGAAGTCATCTTTCAATGCCGCCTTGACGGATGCCGTGCTGGCAGTGCCAGCCGGTACGAATCCCGCCGGGGGAAAGCTGAGGAATTGGGCGAAGAACACCACCACCACCAGCATGCCGACCCCCAGGTAGAGCATGGTTGATTGCAGACCGATCGCGGCGATCATGGTTCTTGCCAGCGGCGCCACCCAGGCGCTCCCCATTCCAAACCCTGCCACCACGATGCCGGAGATCAAACCGGTTTTGGAGGCGGGGAACCACTTCAGCGCGGTTGGGCTGGCGGTGGAATAAACGAACCCGATCCCGGTGCCCAACAGCAAACCGAACGCCAGGGCGTAGATCCACGGGTCGGTCGTCAGGCTGGAGATGATCACGCCCAAGCCGGCGAACACGCCGCCGGCGCTGACGACCGCGCGCGGTCCGAACTTGCCCAACAGGCGCGCGCCGACCATCGTCATCAGTGAAAAGACCACGCAGGCGATCGAATAGGGCAGGATCTTTTGCGCATCCGTCC
>JABLXM010000258.1 GCA_013177815.1 Anaerolineae bacterium
TTTTTACGAGATGCAAAAGAGATCAAAACCACCGTCTTAAAAGGTGGGATTACCAATAACAACTATCGCATTGATGCTGATGGCAAATCCTATATGTTGCGGATTACGGGCGAAAGCACCGACTTGTTGGGTATCCGCCGCGATGTGGAATATGCTTCGAATAAAGCGGCTGGTTTACTTGGCGTTGCCCCGGAAGTTTTGTACTTCATTGAACCCGAGGGTTATCTGGTTACCCGCTTTATCAATGGGAAGCATATTCCGCCCGAAGAGATGAATAAAGAATACAATATTCGTCGTGTGGCTCGAAAATTACGTCTCTATCATCGCAACGCACCGCCGGTGGATGGCGAATTTAATGTCTTCCGCCGCGTTGAGTGGTTGACGAAGGTTTCGAAAGAACACGGCGCGAAATTTCCTTTCGATTTCGATTGGATTATGCAAAAGATGCGTGAAGTCGAAGAAGCCTTGCTGAAGGATCCATACATCCCTACCCCCTGTCATGACGATTTGCTAAACTTGAACTTTCTCGACGAGGATGTGCCGGGCGAAAAAGGCGAACTTAAGATCCTCGATTGGGAATATGCCGGCATGGGTGACATCTTCTTCGACCTGGGTAATTACTGCCACCATCATCGCTTCAGTGATGATCAGGTGCGCATTTTATTACAGGAATATTTTGGCGAGGTCACGCCAAAGAACTTCGCGCGCACCAAGCTGATGTGGTGCATGTCCGAAATCCACGAGGCGATGTGGGGGACGACCCAGACCCGCATTTCGAAGTTAGACGAAGACTTCCAGGGATATGCAGATCTGTGGTTTGGGCGTTTCCGCGAGGACATCACCGATTATCGCTATGAACAGTGGTTAAAGGACGTCGCTGCCAAGTGATATTTCTGCTCAGGTGTTTACGGAGCATGGTAGGACAACTCGCCTGAGTTGTCCTACTATCCCGTTCGGAGTATAATTCACTTTGTGAAAATTCTAACATAAAGGAGTAGCTATGTCCCCAGTTGAAGATTATTTTGTCCCCTGGATCAAAGGTGTGCCGATGTATATCTCACCGCACATCGAGCTTGCCTGGCGGAATCCGAGCTTAGCTCGCATGATGTCCAATGAGAACCCCATCCCGCCTTCGGAAAATGTATTGGCTGCGATTGAGAAATATGCCCGCGTTGCCAACCGCTATATGGACCAGGGTCTCTTGGTGCGCAGCAAGATCGCTGAATTAAACGGTCTGCCGGGGCCTGAGAATGTGTTGTTGGGCAACGGTTCCTCGGAAATCTTCGATATGGTCTTCCGCTCTTTTGTTGCACCAGGAGAGGAAGTCATTCAACAAACACCCTGTTTTGGGATTTACAAACTGCGCTGCACGGTTGTAGGCGGGAAGCTGGTCTCAACCTCAATGGTCTACAAAGATAAGCAAATCCTCTTTGATGCGGATGCCATCCTCAATGCCATTACCCCCAAGACCAAGGTTATCGTCGTTGCTCATCCCAACAACCCAACCGGCAACTTCATGGATGAAAAGGATATTATCCGTATCGCCGAGACGGGTATTCCGTTCATCGTCGATGAAGCTTACATTGAGTACTCCGGGATGAATCTGGAGCGCTCGATGGTTAAGCTGGTGAAAGATTACAAGAACGTGATCATCTCGCGCACGCTATCGAAAGCCTACGGTTTAGCCGGTTTGCGTTTTGGTTACGCGCTGGGTGATCGCGATGTGATCATGCAGATTGCGGCGACCTTAATTCCGTGGAACGTCAGCACGATTGCAATGTGGGCAGCGCTTGCAGCCCTTGAAGACCGAGAATCCTTGCGCCAGCGGGTGGAGTTCAACCGCCGTGAAATTGAATTTTACAAACAGTCCCTGGCAGATATTCCGGGCTTGGTTGTCTACGATTCCTATGGAAACTACATGTTGTTCGATGGCACCGATACGGGTAAACCCGGTAACGATATGATCAAATATGCCGAACAACATGGCATCATCCTGCGTGGTCAGGAGGAAATCTTTGGGCGCAATGGCTGGTGGCGAGTGACCATCGGCACTCATG
>JABLXM010000259.1 GCA_013177815.1 Anaerolineae bacterium
GTGGTAGCCCACCGCCAGGGCAACCAGCAGCGCCAGGGCATAGGGTAGGAAAACCGGTCGCAGCAGCCAATCCAACATGCCGGAGGTGAAGAGCGCCGCCCCCAGCATGAACGGCAGGGTGGCGCGGTCCCACGGAAAAGACAATGCCACCGGGATATCCGTCACCCAGAAGGGGATGCCGCCAACCAACAAGAGCAGCAAACTGAACCAGACGAATGCAAAGCCACCCGACCTGGCAGTGGTTGCGCGGACGGTGCGCTTCATGAGCAGAAACATGACCAAGAAAGCCAGCCCTGCCAGCAGCAGGTAGCCGGAGCGATCGCCGGACGGCAAGGTGAGCGTCTGCCGCCAGGCGTCATAGAGAACTACCTTCAAATCAGCCAGCAGACGGGCAAGCAAGGCACTGATACCGGCTGCAGGCGATTGGCGGATCATCGTGAGCGTTTCCGGTTGGTAGAAGGGAAACTTGAAGATCAACACCCGCCAGGCGGCAAACACGCCGCCGATGAGAACGAACGGCAACCAGGAGGCGCCGACGCGCCGGATGCGAGCCCTGAGCGAATCACCTGTACGACCGTACACAATCCACAACACCACCGGTCTCATCAATTCGTAACCGACGAAATACTCCAACGAGAAAAGCGAGACCAGGGCGCTGAACCAGGAGAGCGCCCGCCACAGCCAGGGGCGCTCATCACCTGCGCCCTTGATCATGGCGGCGAAAGAGAAAATGGTCAACGCCAGGACGGTAAAATGCAGGATGAACTGCAATGCAACCGGCTGCTGACCAAAGCCGGGGTAGACCAGGAACAAGACGGCGGCGGCTACGGCAAGGTGACGGTGGCGGGGAGAGATGAGCTGGATGACCCAGATGAGAAGCAGCGCGCCCGCCCAACGCACCAGCAATAGCAGCAGGTGGTATGCCCAGATGCTCTCACCCAGGATGGGCGTGATGAGCGTATAGATCCAAAAAGAGAACGGTCGGTCGGCACGAACAAAGTCAATGAAGCTGCCCGCGCCGGCGGCATGGTAACTATACAGATAGATCCAATCATCGCCGTACAAACCCCAGGTGGGGATGTGCACACCGTAAGCCAATGCGCCGATGACCAACAACCCCAACGCAACCAGCCAGGGCGACAGTGGCGCCGACATCCACTGTACGAAGCGTTGGACGAGCGGGTTTTTGGCGATGCGGGTCATCGGAAAAGGTTAAGGTATGGTATGGTCCAGTATGGTGACCCGGTGGGCAGCGCCGTGTTACCCGCCACCCACCGGGAACGATCCATCAGGTTATTCGACCTTGCCAAGCACCAGGGCGATCAACGCCATGCGCATGACGACGCCGTTGAAGGCTTCCTGCCAGTAGCGAGACCAGCGGGTGATATCGACATCTGGAGGGATTTCATCCATGCGTGGCAGCGAGTGCAGCAGGATGGCATCCGATTTGGCTTTGGTGGCAAGCAACTCGCGCGTGATCTTGTAGTTGGCAGGCGTCTGCCCGTGCTCGCCAGCCTCCTGGCGGGCTTGGGTGTAATCCGGCTGCACCACCGGCTCGACCAGGATGACATCCGCCTCGGCGATGGCTTGCTCGACATGCTCGGCTTCCTTGAAGTTCAGGCTGAATTGATTCAGCTCTTTTTTGAACTCCTCGGTCAAGCTCATATCGGGCGGCGAGACGAAGGTGATGGGGCAATCGAATTGGCTCAAGGCATAGCCAAGTGAGTGCATGGTGCGCATGCGCATATCGCCGACTGCCAGCCATTTGAGACCATCAATGGTGCCCTTTTCACGCAGGACGGTGTAAAGGTCGGTCAGAATCTGGGTGGGGTGTTCGCCCCAGCCATCGCCACCGTTGATGACCGGGATGGAAGACCACTGGGCGGCTTCATGCGGGGCACCCTGTTTGAAATGCCGCATGACGATGACATCACCGTAGAACTCCAGCATTTTGACGGTACCCTTGATGCTCTCCTGGTACCAGTCGCCGGCGCGGGTCATCTTGGCATCCGAAAAACCGGTGACATGCCCACCGAGGCGGTGCATGGC
>JABLXM010000260.1 GCA_013177815.1 Anaerolineae bacterium
GTTGGTATCTGCTGGCGCAGGCGCCGCACATCCGGGCGCAACTTCGCCAGGAGGCGGTCGCCGCATTGGGGGATCGCATGCCCACAACCGACGACCTGGAACGGATGCCGTTGGGGGGGCAGGTCTTCGATGAAGCGCTCAGACTTTACCCGCCAGCCTGGTTGATCACACGCAAAGCTATCGCAGCCGATGAGGTGGGCGGCGTCCAGGTTGCCCCGGGCAGCCTGGTCATCCTGTCCCCCTATGTCATTCACCGCCATCCGCAATTCTGGCGCACCCCGCTCGCCTTCGACCCAGCCCGGTTTTCACCGGGACAGGATCGCGAACGACCGCGTTACGCCTACATCCCCTTTGGCGGTGGTGCACGTCTGTGCATTGGCAACAATTTCGCCACCATCGAAGCCCGTCTGATCATGGCGATGATCGTGCGGCGCTTCGACCTGGATTTGTTGCCTGGCGAGGACGTCATTGTGGATGCGCTGGTGACCCTTCGCCCGCGCGGCGGGTTGCAAATGCGGTTGACGCCGGTCTAAATGGCGCCCTTGCGGTCAAATTCCCATTTCGCCGGGGCGCTGGCGCCGGATGCTGTGTTCGTTCAGCCAGAGCGCCAGCAGGACGATGGAACCGCCGATCAGCAATGCCACCGGGTTGGCTTGTTCGCCGAAAAACACCAGTGAGACGACCACCGCCAGGGGTATTTTGAGGTTATTGAAGATCGCCAGTGCACCGGTGTTGACCTGCCGTGCGCCCGAATTCCAGAGAAAGAAGCCCAGCCCGGATGCGATTGCGCCCAGGTAGATGAGTGTGAGCACCTGTTGCATGGTGAGGCTCAGCGTACCCCACGGCGTCAGCCAGAGGCTGGCGACACCGGCGGTCAGCGTGCCTCCCAGGTACAACCAACCGAAGATTGCCTGGTCTGGGATGTCCGGCGTCTGGCGCATCTCCCGGCGGTATTCGACCTGCCCGATGGCGAACGCCAGGTTGGAGACTTGGACCAACAGGAACCCGGTCAACGCACCGATTTGCGGTGCGTGGGTGTACTGGACGATGGCGGTGCCGAGGATTGCCAGACAGGCGGTGAAGAGATTCTGCCATCGCCAGTGCCTGGAACGCAGATCATCGTATACCGCGACGTAGAAGGGCGTCAGGATGGTGAGTAGCGCAACCTCATAGGCTTGCAGGTAACGAAAGGCGGCGATATAGGTCAGGTACATGATGCCGAATTGGATCGCCCCGATGGCAACCAGCCGCACGGATTGAGCGGGTTGCACGGCGCGGAGGCGCAGGAACGGCAAGAATATCAACAGGGGAATGCCAAGCCGGGCGAACGCCACGAAATTCGAATCGACACCTGCCAGATTGCCTTTGATCAGCCCGAAGGAGAACGCCCACATGAATGAAACCAACCATAAATAGACCATGCGAATTCCGTATAATCAAGGATGATGTAGCGGTTCTTATACCACAAGAAAACGATTTCAACATGACTGACACCCCAATTGCCTTGGATTACGCCAGGGACGCCTTAGCCATTTTACGCACCAGCCTGGACCTGGCGCGCGCCGGTCAGCCTGTGTTCTACCGTGTGGCAGCCGTGCAACTGCGCCTGTTACTATGCGATACGGCACGCTTGCACGGTCGCATGCTGGATACCGCCCTGCTGCCAAAGGTGATGCCTGACCTGGCATTGTATCCGATCGATGCTTCTGGCGCGGTGGATACGAGCCTGGCACCGCGCCCGCTGCCCGAATGGTTGCATCAAGCGTTGCCGGTCGCCGGCGATCCTACCGTGCGGACGTTCATTCGCCGGGTATGTGATCGCCACGGCGGCGCTCACGTCGATGCGCGCGAGAATTTGACGATCAAAGCGCTCGATGAGGAGCAACGATGGATCATCCTGGGGAGTGGATAAATTCAAGGGGTAGCGAATTGAAAGACGTGAGCAGGATAGCTGGGATACTGTTGTCTGTAGAGTTGCCTGGAGTTGAAGGCAAAGAAGAAAAGCCTCAACGCGTAACATAAGGCATAGG
>JABLXM010000261.1 GCA_013177815.1 Anaerolineae bacterium
TATGGGGGAGCCATCCGGGGTCATGGGGTAGAGACCGCGCCAGGTGCGCCGCACGCGGATGTTGCGCAAACGAGGCATCAGGTTGACCATACGCCGCGCAACCTGAGGCAGGAAGATGGACGTCTCACGCGTATCGGTGCCGAGAATCGGAGGGTTGGGGGTGATGCAAAAGATAATCTGCCCGGTATGGTGCTGGTAGAAATAATAGTTCGCCGAGCCAGGCATTTCGGGCGTGGGTTCGAGCGGGCGGATATCGACCACCATCGGGCGCAGGAACGGCGCAACCGGCTCGGTGATGCCGCCTTCGTGCGAATCGGGCTGCACCGGCACATCGACCCCGACCATCGCAGCCACCTCTTTTGCCCAGCCGCCCGCCGCATTGACCACGAGCGGCGCTGCATATTCCCCCCGATCGGTCGTGACCCCTTGCACGCGCCCTTTTTCCAGGCGGATACCGGTGACCGTTTCACGGTAGTGGAACTCCGCTCCCAGTTGCCGGGCGCGGCGCTCAAAAGCCAGCGCCGAAAGCATGGGGGAGGCGCTGCCATCGCCCGGCGAGAAAGTGCCGCCGATCAAGCCTGCGGGGTTGAGCGAGGGGATGATCTTTAGATAATCCTGGCGGTCATACCACTCAATATCCAGCCCGAATTGTTTTTGAATCACCAGCAGGTCTTTGAGGGTCTTCTCCTCCTGCTCCCGATAGGCTACAAAGGCGTACCCTCCTTGCAACCAACCGATATCATCGCCGTAAGTCTCTTTCCAGGTGGAGAAAATCTCAATGCTCTTCAGGCAGATGCGAATTTTGGCAATATCGGAGTGCGTGGCGCGAATGCCGCCAATGGCAGCCTTGTTGGAACCCTGTCCCACACTGGCAAAGCGGTCGATCACCAGGGTTTTCAAGCCCGCTTCGGCAAGTTGCCATGCCAGCGGTGTGCCAACACTGCCGGCTCCAATGACAATCACATCATACACGGGAACGCTCATCTTGCTCTCCATCTTCTATCAAGGCTCATTCATCCTTTACCCCGGCAAAAACACCCAGAGGAACTTCGATGAACAAGGGTCGCAGGGTGTTTTCGGTGACTTCTGCCGGCTGTATGCCCAGCTCGCGAAAGGCGCGCTTGATGATGCTGCTACAGGTCTTTCCGCCACAGGCGCCCATGCCGGCGCGGGTGAGGGCTTTAATTTCGTTCATATCGCGCACCCCTGAACGGATTACTTCCTTGATCTCCGCCAGCGTTACCCGCTCGCAGCGGCAGACGATGGTGTCATCTTCCAGACGTTCGACCCACTGCTCGGTGGGTTGACTGACCCACTGCTCTTGCACGCGGATGCCGGCGATGCGGGTGGCGATTTCGCGCGGGGCGCGTACCTTGACCAGCATGGTGCGGTCGGTGGCTTTGGCGATGCGCGTGCGGATCACTTCGACTTCGCCGAGCAGATTGCCGGCGGTATCGGTCACGCTCACCCAATCCCCCGCCTTGAGGCTTTCTTTCTCGAATTCATACGGGATGGTTACGTGAGCAAAATCGTCTTCCTTGCGCAAATCCACCAGCGTGATCGCCAGACCCGGACAGATGGTGACGCATTTTTCACACGCAATACAGGTGACCCCCAGCTTTTTGGCGATGTAATCCGGCACCTTGCGGATGTCTTCGGGGTCAATATAGATGGCGCCCTGCGAACAGACCGAAGTGCAGGGGTTGCAGGGGATTTCCTGCGAACAGTGCAAGACCGGAAAAACAGCTTCTTCTTCGGGGATGGTTTCCTGGGTCACCTTGCCAGGACGAGACTTGAGAATTTCGGCGGTGCGGAACCATTCGGAGGGAATTTCAAAGCCGTTTTTACCCAGATAGCGGGCAATTTCCAGGCCGCGGATTTTGCCGGAGAACATGGCTGCTGAAGCCTCGGCGACTTCATCGGCATCGCCAGCCGCATAAGCCACCAGTCCGAACTCTCTGGCTTTTCGGTAAAACTCGTCCACCGGATCAAGCCCCACGGCGA
>JABLXM010000027.1 GCA_013177815.1 Anaerolineae bacterium
GGGTTGGCTGCCAGCCCGCTTGCCAACCCCCGTGCCGTCCACCTCAATGTTATTCGAACCACGAAAAAAAAGCTGGAGATCGCTTCGCTGCGTTCGCGAAGTTCGAGGCTTCGAGATGACGGGCAAGGCGGTTTGCCATTCACTCCACGCCTAATTTTAAAAATTTGTAAAAACCGCGGCGCTCTACCTATAACCCCCATATCGTTGGCATCACCAGTATAATAAACGGCATCGATGATTCAATCAGGATGGTGACGGATGGCAGAAATTCGGGTGTTTATTGTCGAAGATGACCTGTATGCGCGGGATTTGATGGGTTTGCTTCTGCGCAGGGATTGGCGCACACAAGTGATTGGCGAAATGGGCTCGATGATGGATATTCCGCCAGCGATGGAGGAGGAACGCATCGATGTTGTCCTGTTGGATACCGAACACCCCGCGGATGCCAATTGGGCTAAGCGCTTGATCGACAAGATCAATTCTATGGACCGAAAACCAGTGGTATTATGCACCGGTTCGTTCGTTTCCAAGAAAGTGCTCGAAGGACTATCTGACCCGATCTATCGCGGTTATATCATGAAAAGCGAGATCGGATATTCACTGGCTTGGGCTGTCGCGCTGGCGACCAACACGAGTTGGGTCATAACGCCCAGCGTCGAAAGAATGGCGTGCGAGAGCGGCTTTGCATTCCCTGCCGAACCGGTGGTTTTGAGCGGTGATCGGACATTGTTTGGTTTGTCGCCGCAGGAGATGGAGGTCGCCCGACTTGGCATCCTTTTCAATATGCCGCGTGACAACCCGGCACATGATATGAATCGCAGTCCGTATACAGTATATGAATATATCTCCAATTCGTATGAAAAGATGGGAATCGACGAGATATTCGATATGAACGTATCACCACGCGAATATTTCGCGGGTGATCAACGCTTCATCGAGCATTTTGGGAAACATATCGATCAACTTTGGGACATTACGAAACCAGGCAAGGACAAAGACACCCTGGCTTTTCACTTGATGACCATTCCGGTCATTCACTAAAAAGTTCATCATAGCGGCGAATTAACCAGGCGCACATGGCGAAATTATTTTACGGTCATATCAAAAATAATACGCATCACATGCATTACTACCGCACCGGCGGGGTAAAGCCTCCATTGGTTCTCATCCACGGGTTAGCGGACAGCGGACTTTGTTGGAGCCGGGTAGCCCTTGAACTGGAACCCGAGTACGATCTGATAATGGTCGATCTGCGGGGACATGGACTATCGGGGGGTGGGGATGACATTTCCGCCTTGGATGCGTCTGTTTCCGATATTTTTGAGTTGATACAGTCACTTGAGCTGGGGAAAGTGATCCTGGTTGGTCATTCGCTTGGCGCGAATATCGCCGCGTTAACCGCCAGACGCTTTCCTGATATGGTGTTGGGATTGGTACTTGAGGACCCTCCCTGGTTTAGTGATGATACGATGGGATCTGCCCCTGACGCGGATGCAATTGCCGCTGGCTGGATCGAACATTATAAGCGGTGGAAGTCTATGTCTTATGAAGCGCTATATGGATTGTTGAATAAACTACAACCTGCGTGGGATGATGACGATAAGCGCCAATGGATCAAAGCGAAGCAACAACTACGAAGAGAATTCATCAATTACGTCGAACCGCAACCGTTCAATTGGAAGCCGGTCATAGCGACAATGAAAACGCGGACATTAATCCTGGCTGGTAACCCAGATAAGGGCGGGTTATTATCTATGGAAGCCATTGAAGTGATACATAAACAGTGGAAAGCCGCCCGAATTGTGGCTATGCCGGAGGCAGGGCATAATGTTCGCCGTGATGATCCTCAAAAATACCTGGGCGAGATGAAGAATTTCTTGCAGGGGTTTCCGGTCAAAAATGGGGGGTTTCGGTAGTGAGATTGGGGGCTCGTTAAATCGCGGGCGGGAGAATTATTTATTGCTTTCCGACCTCGTCCGCCAGGCAGCCCAGCCAAATTTTCTGTTCGGATGTGAGTTCGTTGAGCGAATATGCCAGGATGGGGAAGTTCAATTTCGAAGCGTCAAATCCACTCAGGCTCAGCGTTTTAACCGAGTCGTTTACGATCGATATGGGGACATATCCAAGCGCATTCGGATCATTAGCTACCAGAGCGAGCATTGCATCTGGATTGGGGGCGATGCCGGCGGGCAAGGTGGGTAAAAACGTAACATCCAACGCTTCAGACGTCAATTTGCGCATATCCAATTCTTCGGGATAGTGCCAAAGACCAATCGCCCCGGCATCCATGCCGATTTGCTGCCACGTCGAAATCGATCCATCATAGATCGAACGAAGTGTGTCATAATCGATTGCGTCCAAGGGATTCTGTGAATTGACGATAATGACAAGGTCTATGGCGCCGATGACGTAGGACGTATTCGCAGGAATGCCAGCCTCGCCAATTTGGATGATGATCGACTCACCATCCGGGTCTGGGTGGCTGACTTCATCCACAACCAACCCGATATTACCATAGCGAAGTGCGCATGTGTTCATCGTGGTCGTTATCCATGCCAGGGATGGTGAAATCTGCACCAACAAAATTTCCGGCGGCGCTGGTGGTGTGTAGACCGGGGGCGCGCAGGCGCTAAGAACGATGATGATTACTAAAGGGACAACGATTCTATCGGATGGCATGAATTAGGAAGGTAATCGCTGCAATGGTAAAACAATAATATGCGAACCATGTCAGTTTGGAGCGTTTGAGGAATTGCAACAAAAAATGGATCGAAAAATAACCAGTGATGGCTGCGATGGCTGTTCCAATGATGACCAGCGAGATCGACCCCGATAAATTTTGGAGCGTAGATAACTCCAAAATACCAAGCAATCCCGCGGCGAGCATAACTGGTATCGACATTAGAAAAGAAAAGCGAGCGGCATCCTCTCGTTTCAGGTTCCTGAGCATACCTACGGCGATGGTGGCGCCAGATCGTGAAATACCGGGAAAAATCGCGCAGGCTTGACCAATACCGATCCATATCGCATCCGGCACATTGGTATCTGACAAATTCTTTGTGTTTTTGCCAAGCTTCTCGGCGATAATCAATAAAGCACCCGTGATGATGAGGAAAACGGCGGTTGCAACCGGGTTGGAAAACGCGTATTCAACTTCACTTTTGAGCAGCAGACCGAACACGCCCGCCGGTATAGTTGCGAGGAGAATTAACCAGCCCAGTCGGGATTCTGGTTCGGAAAAAGGAGTCTTTTTCCGCAGACAGCGAAAAAAAGATTGGATTATGTTTGCAATATCTTTTGCAAAATAAATGATGACAGCCAGCAATGTCCCCAATTGGACGAGAACATCAAATGGGAAGACGATCTCAGGCTGCAATTGCCAGCCAAGGATATACGGAACGAGAACCAAGTGAGCTGAACTTGAGATCGGTAAGAACTCGGTGATGCCCTGAACAAAGCCCAAGATGATGGATTGGAGGAAGGTCATCTGGTTTTCATCTCCACAGATGGTTGGGATAGGTTAGCCAGTATCGTCTCGGCATAATGTGCGAACCGCCCTTCAACAATGGCAAGGCGGCAAGCGCGTGTAAGTTCAAGCAATGTATGGATATTGTGGATCGATAAAAGCGTTGCGGCAAGCATTTCCTTGGCGATGATCAAATGGCGCAAATAGGCTTGTGAGAAGTGCCGGCAGGTGTAGCAACCACATTGTGGATCGATTGGATCCTGGTCGTGACTGTAGACGGCGTTCATCAAATTTTTCCTGCCAGATAGCGTCATGGCAGCCTGGTGGCGAGCCAGGCGCGTTGGGAGGACGCAATCAAAAATATCCACGCCGCGCATGATGCCATGGATCAGATCTTCCGGTGTGCCAACTCCCATCAGGTAGCGAGGCTTATTGCCGGGAAGGATTTTGTTGACGGTGGTGATGGTGTCATACATTTCGGTTTTTGACTCGCCCACGGATAAGCCGCCGATTGCATATCCCGGAAGATCCATGGCGGTCAGAAATTCAGCCGAGGATTGTCGAAGGTCAGGGAATACGCCGCCTTGGACAATTCCAAAGAGTGCCTGGTCGGGACGCTTTTTGTGGCGCTGGCAGCGTTCTGCCCAGGCGTGAGTGCGCAACAAGGCATGCTCGTTATACTCGCGATCATGCGGCTCGGCACATTCATCGAACGCCATGATAATATCTGCCCCAAGGTCCTCCTGAATCTCGATCGAACGTTCTGGAGTAATCTGGTGTGTGGAGCCATCGATGTGGCTTTTGAATTGAACGCCTTCTTCGGTGATGCGGCGAGTCTTTGCCAAGGAAAACACTTGGAAGCCGCCTGAGTCTGTGAGGATCGGTCGATCCCATGCCATGAACGTATGCAAACCGCCCATCTCCGAAACGAGGCTGGAGCCAGGTCTGAGGTAGAGATGGTAGGTGTTTGCCAGGATCAGGCGGGCATCCAGATCGACCAGATGAGCAGGGGTCAACGATTTAACCGTCGCTTGGGTGCCAACCGGCGCGAAGAGGGGGGTTGGAATCAATCCGTGAGGAGTGGAAAAATAACCCGCGCGAGCATCTCCGTCGGTTGCTTCCAATGAAAATACAAAGGGGTGTGTGGATGGAGAGAAAGGTTTCTGTTGGGACATAGGGGTATCAGGTATCGTGAGATTATACCCGCATATTTGATCGGTCACGTCTTGCCCGATTAGAGCAAGCCCGATATACTATCAGCCATGAATAATTCTGAAATGATGACCTGGTTCGAGATCGATCTTGGGGCGATTCGCAATAATATCCGGCGACTTAGGAATCTGGCTGGCGTTCCCGTCCTCGCGGTGGTCAAAGCCAATGCCTATGGTCATGGCATGGTGGAAGTCAGCAGGGTGGCTGAGCAAGAGGGGGTGGAATGGTTGGGGGTAGCGCGGGTGGAGGAGGGAGCCCAACTGCGGAAAGAAGGTATACGAACTAAGATCCTGGTCATGGGATATACGGCTCCAGAAAGCGTGCCAATGGCGTTGAAGGATAACCTGACACTGACGGTGTTTCATCCTGAAGCAGCTCAAGGGTACCAAAACCAGGCGGCTGCCATGAATGGCGAGCTGAGATTACACGTCAAATTCGACAGCGGTATGGGGCGGTTGGGGATGTTCCCGGAAGAGGGTTTGGACTTCATTCGCTGGGTTTCTGAACAACCTAATTTAACACTTGATGGCGTCTTCACGCACCTGGCATGCGCGGATGAGCCTGAGAAAAAGACCACCAATGACCAACTGGCGCGCTTCGACCTCCTGCTGGAACAATTGGAGCAAGGGAAGTTGCGACCACGTTGGGTGCACGCAGCAAATTCCGCAGGGACGCTTTACTTTCCGAAAGCACGATATGATCTTGTGCGACCTGGAATCGCCATCTATGGGCAAAACCCTTCGCCACAAGCGCCGCTACCAGTTGGATTCCAGCCCGCGATGAGTTTCAAATCGCGACTATCATCCATAAAGACGTTACCCCCGAAGCATGGGGTCAGTTATGGGCACCGATATATGACATCGAAAGCCGAACGCGTCGGGGTGATCTCGGCAGGGTATGCGGATGGTTATCGCCGGTCAGATCATGCGTTTGCGCTGGTGAGGGGAAAACGGGTCAGGGGCACAGGCATCGTGTGCATGGATCAACTGGTCGTTTCGTTGGATGATGTGCCAGAAGCGAAGATCGGAGACGAGGTAATACTATTTGGTCAACAAGGGGGTGAGGTGATCACTGTCGATGAACTGGCGGAAGCCTGGGGTACGATCACGTATGAGGTCGTTTGCGCGGCATCCGCTCGTCCATTCCGCCTGTACATCGATCGTGCGGAGGATAATCGTGGGGCTTGAAAAACGATGGATACTCAATCCGGTAATCGATAACCCAACAGACAAAGAATTAGATATATATCACCCGATCTTACGCCAATTGTTATTCAACCGTGGTGTTTACACACGGAATGAGGCTGCAGGATACCTCAACAGCGCCGGCTCGTTATATGACCCGAACGAATTGAAATCTATGGATACGGCAATTGCGCGGCTGCGTCGCGCAATCAAGGATGGTGAGTTAATTGTTATCTATGGGGACTATGATGTCGATGGCGTCACCGCCTGTACTTTGCTGGTCGAAGTTTTGCAGAAACTTGATGCCCAAGTTGAGCGCTATGTCCCCAACCGTTTTGAAGAAGGCTACGGTTTGAGTATCGATGGTTTAGATAATCTAATCGAAACATACGGAAAACCGGATTTAATCATTACCGTTGATTGCGGCATTAGATCACCAAAAGAGGTCGATGAGGCAAAGAGACGAGGCATTGATATCATCGTAACCGACCACCACGAGCCTGGGGAGATATTGCCAAGCGCAATTGCGGTCATCTGCCCAAAACAACCGGGCGATGACTATCCCGAGAAGAACCTGGCTGGCGTTGGTGTGGCGTTCAAGTTGTGCGAAGCCTACCTGAGTAGATATGCCGACGGTACGGTGGATATTACCCAATGGCTCGATCTGGTGGCGCTGGGGACTGTGGCAGATATCGTTCCATTAACGGGCGAAAATCGCTCAATGGTGAAAGCGGGTTTGCGATTGATGCGCTATGGGCAACGTCCTGGGCTGGTCTCATTGGCGAATGCCGCCGGGATTGACATTCGGCAGATAAAAACATCTGAGATATCGTTTGGATTGGCGCCGAGGTTGAATGCCGCGGGTCGATTGGAGACAGCCATGCTGGCGCTCGATTTGCTCTTGAGTGGAAAGATCGAGGATGCTGCGCCCAACGCACAGAGGTTGGATGACCAGAACCGCCAAAGGCAGGCGATCACGAGATCGATGTTGGAGGAGGCAGCCGCGACGATCGAACCAGCCAGTAATGATTTTGTCCTAATCGCAACAAATCGTACATTTAACATGGGTGTTGTTGGTTTGGTGGCATCCAAATTGGTCGATGCTTATTATCGCCCAGCCATTGTTGGGGCGGAAGCAGATGGCTATATTCGGGCTTCCTGCCGGTCCATACCTGAATTCCATATCACCAAAGCTTTGGACGAATGCAGCGATCTTTTCGAGAAACACGGTGGGCACGCCATGGCTGCCGGATTCACAATCAAGACGGAGAAATTGCCGATTTTGAAACAACGAATGAATACTATCGCCCAAACTATTTTAGAAGGGCGGGATTTACAACCAGAATTACGGGTGGACATGGAAATAAATCTCTCGACAGCCAATCCCAAAGATATCTTTGCGAGCATCGATGAAATTGAACCGGTTGGATCAGAAAACCCAGATGTGCGATTCCTGACACGAAAATTACAGGTGGTCGATAAGCGGCAGATAAGCGACGGCAAGCACCTGAAGATGCGTGTGAAATCCGGCTTACATGTGTTCGACGCGATCGCCTTCGGTCTGGGGGAGCGATACAAGCATTTACCGGAGCACGTCGATCTCGTTTATAACTATGAGTTAAATAGTTACCGGGGGCAAACCAATATCCAATTGAACGTCCGGGATATCAAAGCGACTGAGATGGATGAACTAATCCTGGGATAATTCAATCCACGAAGCGGTATTTGATCAAAGCCCATAGCGCTTCGAAAGCGTCCCAAAGCTTGATTTTCTTCCCTTCAGTATAATCCCTGGGGTTGAACTCAATTGGAACTTCGTAAATGCGAACTTTTCGTTTTAGGATCTTGGCTGTAAATTCCGGTTCGAACTCAAAGCGGCGGGCGTGCAATGGCATATCGACCACGAGTTCCCGCTTAAAAACTTTACAACCCGTTTCCATATCGCTAAGGATATTGTTATAGAGGATGTTGGTAATGAATGTCAGTATCTTATTCGCTACCATGTTCCAGAACAAGATTGGTCGCCGAGCACCGCCGAGGAAGCGGGAGCCATAGACGACATCGGCAATACCCTCCTTGATGGGGCGAAGAACCTTCTCGTATTCTTTGGGGTCATACTCCAAGTCTGCATCTTGAATGATAATAACATCGCCAGTGGCATTTTTGATGCCGGTACGAACCGCTGCACCCTTGCCCATATTTTTCTCATGAAATATGACTCGCAGGCTATTGGGGGTTTTCAGGTCTTGCAATATCTGGCGCGTGCCATCCGTTGAGCCATCATCAACGATCAATATTTCATGGACCAAGCCGGTATTATCAACACGATCGATAATCTCTTGTATGGTAGATTTTTCGTTATATACGGGGATGATTACAGTCACGTTCATGAGGGCGATTATATACGAAGCATAATGATATCGCAAGCAATCTGTAAGGCTGCGCGTGCTATAATTCGCGGTTAGAATTAGTAAGAGAATGTTGTTAGGGACCCAGGCATGATCGAGCCGACAAAAAAGGATAGCAAAACGGGAAATTCAACCGCAGAAAGTCAATTATTCCCACCGCCGATTCGTAAAGTGGAAGATACCGGGTTGAATTTACTATGGCTTCAGGATCATATTCTCAAACTGATGTATTTTGAAGGATATTTATCCGGCTTTCGCATAGCTGAGCAGGCATGCCTGCCGTTTTCCGGTACGGTTGATCAAATCATGGAAGCGTTGAAACGTGAAAAATTGGTGGAGGTACGTTCAACCCAGCAAATGGGTTATGGTGAAGGTGCCTATCAGTACGCCATAACCAGTAGTGGGGTTGTGCGGGCGCGGGAAGCGTTGGACCGCAATCAATATGTAGGTCCTGCGCCGGTTCCACTCAAAGCATATAACGAAGCCATCCTGGCACAAAGCCGTGGGCGTATGCATGTCACATCGCGATTGATGCGGCAGGTATTGTCCCATCTGGTTCTATCCGAGACCACTTTTCACCGGTTGGGACCAGCCATCAATTCCGGCATGTCCATTTTCCTCTACGGACCACCCGGCGATGGCAAGACCAGTGTTGCCAAGGCAGTCGGCGGTTTGATTCAAAGTAAGTCGATGTATATCCCACACGCGCTTTATATCGATGGACATGTGATCAAGTTATTCGATTCGGTCAACCATCAGTTGGCAGATAGTGATGCGCATGCCAAAAACGGCACGGGGTCGTTGGAACTGGCGGGCAGACGGGACACCCGCTGGGTGAACATTCGCCGACCATTCATTGTCGTGGGGGGGGAACTCACCATGAGTGGGTTGGACCTGGTGTTCGACGATGTGCACAAGTTTTATGAGGCGCCTTTCCAGGTAAAAGCGAACGGCGGAATCTTGCTGATCGATGATTTCGGGCGACAGCTAATCCGTCCGCGCGATCTACTTAACCGTTGGATCGTCCCTCTGGAAAGCAGGGTGGATTACCTATCACTCCATACCGGTCGAAAACTCGAGATTCCATTTGATGTGCTGGTGATCTTTTCAACCAACCTGCCGCCGAAAGATCTGGTTGATGAAGCATTTCTGAGGCGCTTACGGCATAAGATCGAGATTGGCGATCCCAGTTATGAGGAATATCGCGAGATTTTCAAACGGGTTGCATCCAACAAGAATATCGATTACAACGATCAGGGATTGGCATATTTACTGCAAGAGTGGTATATCAAACGAAATCGGAAATTGCGCGCTTCGCATCCACGCGACCTTTGTGACCAAATTTTGGATATCGCAAATTACTTGGGTGAGAAACCAGAGATGTCGCGGGAGATGATCGACCGGGCAGCCGAATCCTACTTCGTCGAATTATGAATAGATTGTATGAAACCCCTTATCAGATGATCTTCGCACATCGGGGATCATCATTATATGCACCTGAAAATACTCTGCCGGCATTTCAACGTGCGGTAGATGATGGCGCTGATGCGGTGGAATTGGATGTGAAATTAACCGCCGACCAGAAAGTGGTCGTGATTCACGATCAGATGATCGATCGAACAACCGATGGCAGCGGCAACGTGGCTGATATGACGCTAGAGGAATTAAGGCAGTTCGATGCCGGTTCCTGGTTTTCTGACCAGTTTCATGGGATACAGATTCCCACACTGGAGGATGTGTTCGGGGTGGTTGGGCGGGAGGTGTATATCAATATCGAGTTGACCAATTACCGCACCCCAAACGATTCCCTTGTTCCCGCGGTTGTTGAGCTGGTGAAGAAACACAAGATGATCGAAAATGTGATGTTTTCATCTTTCCTACCGAAAAATCTATATGAGGCAAAGCAGCATCTGCCTGAGGTTCTGGTGGCAATTTTGGCTTTGCCAGGAATTAAAGGAATATTATCTAGAGGGTATATTGGTCGACGCGCGGCTCCAAGCGTTATACATCCCTATCTGACTGACGTGAATGCGGCATTTGTCAAACGGCAGCACAGCATTGGTAGACGGGTTAATGTGTGGACTGTGAATATGGCGGAAGATATACAACGGTTATTCGATATGGGGGTGGATGGAATCTTCACTGATGACCCGCCGCTGGCATTACGTGTATTGGGTAGATCGGGATGAGCAGGATAGCCCCCAGGTTCATTTCAAAAAAAAGTATGTCAGTCATGATAACTACCTGGCTGATACTTTCCCTTGTGTTTCCTGTATTTTCCGTTCAAGCGCGGGCAACCACCCAAGAGCGCGATGCCAGCGCTCAGGCAGCATCCATGCTGATTAAGATGACACCCGAAGAGCGGGTTGGACAATTATTTATCATCTCATTCGACGGAAGTGGTATTGAGAAAAACCCGCAACTGGTTGAATTGATCACCGACTACCATGTCGGCGGCGTCCTATTAAGCAACGCTAATGATAACTTTACGGGACCCGAGAATACCATTGCACAAGCATCAAGCCTGGTGCGGTCAATTCAATCCACTGAGTGGGTGGCAAGCCAGGAAGTGCTTTCAGACCCGGTAACAGGTGAAAGTTTTCAACCTAATTACATCCCAATGTTCATTGCGATATCCCAAGAAGGTGATCTTTATCCCTATGATCAGTTGATCAACGGTATGACGCCACTTCCCAGTCAAATGTCTATCGGGGCGACATGGGAGCCGGAGTATGCCAAGGATGTTGGCGAGGTATTAGGTGGGGAATTATCTGCATTAGGGGTCAACATGTTGCTTGGACCATCTCTAGACGTTCTGGATGTGGTAAATAGTGTCAGCGGTGAAGAGTTGGGGAGCAGAACATTCGGCGGCGACCCTTACTGGGTTGGGGAAATGGGAAAGTCGTTCATTAGCGGCGTTCATGAGGGCAGCGATAACCAAATTGCGGTGGTGGCAAAACATTTCCCTGGACGCGGTGCTTCGGATCGTCCACCAGAAGCGGAA
Organism: Anaerolineae bacterium; assembly: GCA_013177815.1. Lineage (GTDB taxonomy): Bacteria > Chloroflexota > Anaerolineae > Anaerolineales > Anaerolineaceae > JABLXM01. The sequence goes on from JABLXM010000027.1 coordinate 11,275, forward strand.
ATAGCAACGGTCAGAAAATCATTGGAACAATTGAAGCAGATCGAATTAGCACCATTTTTCGCCGTTACAGGGAAAGCAGAAGATCCAGAGGAACAAGCAGACGGCTTGATGGTTTCCCATATACGGTACCAGGGATTTCAAGGGAATATTCGCGCAACGACTCGTCCGGTCAGCCTTGATGCAGCGGCGTTGGAACAGATCATGTCCTTGGAAGAATTCCAAGGTTGGCGTGATTCAGGAGGATTGATCATCAGTGATGACCTGGGATCACAGGCGGTCAAGACATTCTTTGACCCAACACTACAGAACTTTGATGGACGACTGGTTGCCAGAACCGCTTTCCTGGCTGGAAACGACCTGTTGATATTGAACAACTTTTTATCCACAGGCGACCCGGACAGTTATACAACTGTTCGACGAACGCTAGAGTCCTTTGCGTCGAAATATCGGGAAGATAGTAACTTTGCGCAATTGGTTGACGAGTCTGTAAGACGGGTATTGACGCTAAAATACACGCTTTATCCAGAATTTACTCTGGATTCAATCACCCCTGCCGAAGCAAGCATTGAGGTAATCGGTACAAATACCGATGTAACTTTTGAAGTTGCCCAGAAGTCATTGACGTTGATCAGCCCAAGTGTTGTTCAGTATGAGACCGATTTTCCAGAACCACCTCGACCCGGTGAGCGCATCCTCTTCATAACCGATACCTTTACCGGAAAGCAGTGTGATCAATGCCCGGATCAACCGATCTTGGCGGCTGATACATTAGGTTCGCATGTGCTTCGCCTATACGGTCCCCAATCCGGAGGGGAGATACTTGCTTTCAGGTTGTATTCATACTCATATTCGGAATTGATGAACTATCTCAATAATGTCGAGATCGAATCCACGATTGACAATGATCTTCGAGCGGCAGATTGGATCGTATTTTCGATGCTCAACATCAGTTCGAGCCGTCCAAATTCCACTGCATTGCAACGGCTCTTGAATGAGAAACCAGATATCTGGCACGATAAAAAAATAATCGTTTTCGCGATGAATGCCCCCTATTTTCTGGATGCTACCGACATCTCTAAATTGACAGCTTATTTTGGTCTCTATAGCAAGACGCCTCAATTTGTTGAGGTGGCTGCGCGCGCGCTATTTCAAGAAATCAAACCTCAAGGCGCTATCCCGGTATCGGTACCCGGTATTGGCTATGACCTGATAGCCATCACGTCACCGGATGCGGATCAGGTGATCGAATTGATGGTTGATGAGGAACAGGTGGTTGGTGTGCCAACCCCGACTGGTACTCAAGAATCGGTCATCAACACATTAGAGACGCCCGGGTATATTGTAGGTGAGCTTCTGCCGCTACGCACCGGCGTGATCGTTGATCATAACGGCAATGCGGTGCCAGACGGTACTGTCGTTCGATTCATTTTTTCGACAATATCCGAAAATCCAGTTATACAGACGTTTGAGGCAACCACGATTGGTGGTATTGCCAGAACAATTTACAAGATTCAAACCGAGGGCGTCATGGATATTCGGGTAAGCAGTGAACCGGCGACAACATCCAATATCCTTCGCTTGGATGTTGTGGAAGGCGAACAAATTGGCATTACACAAATTGCGCCAACCGAGATCCCAACCGAGACACCGGAAGTTGATAGCACAACGACACCAACCCCCTTGCCGGTCGAGAATCCAGGGTCTGGTGGACAAGGCGCTTCCCGCTTCGTAGATTGGTTATTATCTATGATGGTTATCTGGGTATGTGCCGGGTCGGTTTACTGGATTGGTGTACGAACGGACTCGGTGCGATGGGGTATTCGATTTGCGCTGGCATCGATGGTCGGGGGGTTGATCATATATATTTTTCTGGGTTTGCTGATACCGGATAGTTTATCGTGGCGTAACGCTGCCGGTGTGATCGGTTTAGTTATAGCAGAAGTGATCGGCTGTTTGTTGGGATGGGGCGTAGGATATTACTGGCACCAACGGCTCTCAAACAGGAACAATCAGGGGACCAGGAAGTCGATTTAACGAAGCAGCGCGATAATAAGACTGAGCAAAGTCAATCCGAGAGTTGAGAACACAAGTTGTCTTTCGACGCCGCGACGCAGAAAGTCGACCGGGCGGGTTACCGGTGAGATGGTTCGCTGGATAATCGGCGCATCACCAATCAGGGATTTTCTAAATTGATCAACACTTTCTGGGCGTTCATCCGGATGAAGGTTCATTGCCCATAGGATCGCCCGTTCAACTCGACTGCTGATATCCCCATTGATCTGCCTTGGGGGTATCAATACGTCAGGGTCTAGAAAACGTTCGCGTGCATCCGCCGGGGGTTCGTTCGTCAATAGATGATAGAGCGTTGCACCAAAAGCATAAATATCAGTGCGGACATCCGTATGGCTGCCATCACCGCCATATTGTTCCAGGGGTGTATAAATCGCCGTTCCCTGACCTTGTAAGATGGTCACAGTGATCTCGCCCGGTGCCAATATCTTCACCAAGCCAAAGTCCACGAGTTTCAGCAAGCCGCTTGGTGTAACCTTTAGATTACTGGGTTTAATATCCCGGTGGAGTATCGATGGGTCTTGTCGATGGAGATATGCAAGCGCATCTGAAAGTTGATCAGCCCAATAAAGCACATTGGATTCGGGAAGGAACGTGCTTGATTGACGGGCTTCCATCATCAATGTGCGAAGGTCTTTACCTGGAACAAAATCCATGACGAGGTAATCACGGCTATTGATCGAAAAGTAATCTGAGACTTTAGGAAGGTTGGGATGGTCAAGTCTAGCAAGGACAACCGCTTCTCGAAAGAACTGGTCCCTGGCTTCTTGCAGCAATTCCGGAGGCAATGAGCGGTCGTGTTCTACCTCTTTGAGCGCACACTGACGACCTTGTAATCGTTGATCATCTGCAAGATAGATTGATCCCATTCCACCTTGACCGATGATGCGTTCGATGCGGTAACGCCCGCGCAGAACCTCTCCAGTTTTTAATGGGACAGGCAATTATTACTCCAATTCGATAATATTAACCAGGTGTGAGGATAGATGTCGGCAGATTCCTCGGGCAGGATAACCTGGTTTCGGCTATGGTAAAATTTATTATACACGAATCATATGAAGGTTGGGTCATGGATATCAAGAAACCTGAACTTCCTGTGTTGATCGGGCAATCTGGCCCGCTCAATGGTTTAAAATGGCAAATCTCTGAATCCATCCTGATTGGACGTGATCAAGGTTGTGATATCGTGATTCAGGACCGCCAGGTCTCGCGCTTCCATGCCAGGCTCACGATTGAACCGTCAGGGGTCATCCTGGAAGACCTGGGCAGTAAAAATGGCACATTTTGTGAAGGTCGGATGATAGCCGAACCGACCTTTATTCAAGACGGCAATCTGCTACAAATCGCATTAGTGCAAAGTTTTGTCTATCTTAGTTCAGATGCTACCTTGCCCGTTGGGCTGGCACCAGGAATATCTCAGCCGAGGCGTGGGAAGTTATACCTTGACGAACGTTCCAGGCGAGTTTGGGTCGGTGATGATGAAATCATTCCGCCATTATCTGCCCAACAATACCGATTGCTACTGTCGCTTTATAATGCACCTGGTCAGGTCGTGAAGCGACAGGAGATTATCTTGGCGACCTGGGGTGAAGAGGAAGCTTTGGGCGTCTCCGAACAGGCGCTTGATGCATTGGTGCGCCGGCTACGAGATCGCCTGGCGCAAACGGATCCAGTGCATAACTACCTGGTTACCGTCCGGGGTCATGGACTACGATTAGAAAACCCTCCGTTCAAAGCGGAGAATTAATGGATGTAATGCATTAATATACCAAGTTGGAACATCATCCATTTTGCGATGTTCCAACTTAGCAATTTACCGATGTATTATTTTTTCAAATTAACTTGCATGGAATGGCGCATAGCCATTCTATAAATCGATTGAAGTTTATCAATGACTTCCTTAGGTTGTTTTTGGGTCTCACTTTGTTGGATCAAACCCGCAATCAATTGTAAGAACTCATCGGTGATCTTATCGGCATTCTCTTCAACCAGTTTGCCAATAGCCGCGTCGTCGGCTGCAGCCATCATTTTCTCGATCAATTCAACTTCGGGTGGGGGAGTTGAATATTTTTGAAGAACGATGATGATCTGTTCAACCTTGTTTATACGGTCGAGATCAGACTTCTTGCGGGCTTCTTGCAATTCAGACTGAACTAATTCGATGAACAGGTCGTCCATCTGATTGATATTGGCTTCAACGGCATTTTGAATATTGTCGGAAGCCAGTATCTTCTCCAGAATCTCTTTTGCTTGCCTGAGATGCTGCTCGTAAGCTTTATCCAGTTCATCCACCAGCGAGAGCAATTTTTCACGAAGTTGCGCAAGTTTCTCTTTCTTCTCATCCTTCGATTGGTTGATCTTTTGGGTCAGTAATTCGAAGAATGTGTAATCCATGCCACCGCGTGCCAGTGAGACCAGGGTGGATAGTCGAATATCGTTATCTGCAGAGATGATCAGATCAAGCAATTTCTCGCGCGTCAATCCAGATTGGCTGGCATCCTGCAGGGATTTTATTGCAGCTTCAGTCTCTTTAGCCTGATAAGCCAATTTCTTTCCAAATTCCGTTTGGCTAATCAACTCTTGTTGGATTGTGGATAAAACCGTCGTACCTTGTTGATCGCCTTGAGCGTTGCTTACTTCGATCAATCGCATCAAGATGCTGAAGAAATCCTGGTCGATCAATGACTCTTCTTGTTTGATCAAATCCTGACGACTTTCTGGCGTGGCTGATATGAGGCGCTGCAACAGATTGAGGCGTTGCTGCTGATTCTGCATCATCTCTTTTGTGATGCCATCCGCTTCAAGGACGCGATTAACCATGGTTTCCATGGTTAACATTGTTTGTGGTTGTAGCAAGTAAGCTTTTCGTTTTTCGGCTGGTAGTTGGTTGACTATTTTGGTGATCTGCGGACCCATGATGCGTTCTTGCTCATTGACCGGCAGCCCAAGTTCAGGGGGAAAATATGTTAATAACAGTTCTTTTTCAGAGTCGTGGTAGATGATAAATGTTGCCAAGTTCCCTTCATATTGGCAAACAGGGCAAATAAAATGGTTTTGGGTACCGGTCAGTATCTTTTGTTTGGATTTGGGGTCAGTGTCCACGTCAAAAACATTTTCGATCTCAGCCATGACGGGTTGGCGGCAACGTGGGCAAGTTGTTTGGGTTGGGGGCATTATTCACTCTCTTGTTTAATGATAGGCGGGATTATACCATTTTAGCCCAACAACGTCTGGTTGGGAAATGATCTGGGTGTCAGTCTCCTCTGGGTGTTATTCTTTTGGGAGTGAGAAACAAACCCGTGCGCCTTTTTCAATGCCTGCGTCAACCCATATCTGACCACGATGGGCTTCAATGATGGTTTTCGATAAGAACAATCCCAAACCAGCGCCTTTAATTTTATTTTGTACCTCTGTTGAACGGTAGAAACGGTCAAAAATATACGGGCTGTCTTCAGATGAAATACCTGGACCTTCATCACTAATACAGATGATGACTATTTCTGGGCGAACCCGACCACTTATTATTACTTCACCTTGGGGCGCATATTTAAACGCGTTTGATAACAAATTGGTAATTACCTGGCGAATACGGGTTTCATCTGCGAGGATAACTGGAAAGTAATCCGGGAAATCCAAAACGATCTTATGGTTAGTGTTCTGATTGCCAAATCGTTCAGAAATTGTCCTGCAGAGGTCCTTCAGATTGCAGTCCGAGCGACTCAACTTTACACCCCCAGATTGCAGGCGAGTAGCATCCAGCAGGTTTTCGATCAGTTCGGTCAATCGGTCGGCTTCTTCTTCGATAACTGCGAGGCTATCCGCGACGGTTTTATTATCCCATCGAGCATCTTCCCTTCGCAGGGTTGAAACGTAACCTTTTATCAAAGCGACGGGGGTTTTCAGTTCATGACTAATAATAGAAATAAAAGTGCTCTTGATCTCCTCCGCCTGGCGAAAACGAGTGATATCGCGGACATTGGCAATGATGTTCTGCAATTTGCCATTGGTATCGATCAGTGGCGCATATGTGATGCCAACAGGTAATGGTGGTGACGGGGGACGGCGCTCTAGATCGCCCTCGACGTATAACTGTGCATGTGGGGTAAGAGGCCAGCCGCCCGCTTCGGCTTTTTCCAGATCAATCTCGGATTGACGTTTTGCCCACCGGATAATTTGTGAATGGTCGTGATTGATGATGGCTTCTTTCGATTCGTCGATCATACGGGCAAAGGCATTATTGCAACTTTCTATGAGGTGGTTTGATCTAAGGATGAACATCCCGTCTGCTGCTGAGTTCAGAAGCGCATCGGACCGTTGGTTGGAAAATACGACCGAGGAATAGAGTTGGGCGTTTTGGATGGCTACGGCTGCTTGATTTGCGAAGCTGCTTAATAGTGATCGATCATTCTCTGTAAACATTTGATGGTTGCTACGGAAGATATAGATCCCGCCCAGCAGGACCTTCCTGGTTACCAATGGCAGCCCAACACCATTAAGGGCGCCAAAACTGACTTGGGATATCACATCCTTAAAGAAGTGACCAATTTCAGATAATTCGTTGATCGGCTGGTCGGATAATTCGATTTTATTCAATGAATTACTAATAAAGTCGTTCGCAGGTTTGCTTAATCCACGAGATACCCTGATCTGCCATCCTGCGTTTTCGTCACGCAAGAGGATCAAGCCGGCTGTGCCAGCCAAAATGTCCATAGAGAAGGATAAGATCAGGTCTAGAAGCTGCTCCAGGTCCAACTCTTGGGTTAGGGCTCGTGTAATTTCCAGCAGGTAATCCCGCTGGCGCACACGATAATCGGGGAGCATTAACATTTGTCTTCCGCGAAGGAAATTGCTTCATCCAGAATTGAAATACCTTCATCCAATTCAGAACGTGTGATACAGAGGGGGGGAGAAATGCGAATAACACTTTTTCCACAACCCAAGGTAAGAAGCCCCTGAGTGAAGGCACGATCGACAACACGATCACGTAGTTCATCGTCTGGTGTTTTTTTGGTGCGATCTTTCACGAACTCAATGCCGAGCATCAATCCGATACCGCGCGCTTCTCCGATAGAGGGGTGTTTGTCCTTTAATTTTAATAATTGTTGAATGGCATGATCGCCCATCTTGCGGGCGTTCTCGAGATATTCATTTTGTAACAAATCAAGGGTTGCCAGCGCTGCAACACAAGAGATCGGGTTGCCGCCGTATGTATTGCCGTGGGCACCCTTTTTCCAGGTTACGATGCTGCGGCGCGCTATCATGGCGCCCAGCGGCATGCCTGATGCGATGCCTTTAGCAGAACATACAATATCCGGCTCTACACCAAAATTTTCGATTGCCCACCACTTGCCTGTACGCCCCATGCCGGATTGCACTTCGTCCACGATCAACAAGATACCATGACGATCGCATAGATTCCGCAAGGTCGAAAAGAAATTTTTCGATGGAACGATGTAACCGCCTTCACCTTGAATCGGTTCAATCAATATCGCTGCGACATCTTCAGCCGGAACAAGCTTCCCGAGCACTTCCTCTTCCATATAGCGGATGATGCTATCGCCAACATCTTCCCCGTCTTGCATGTGCAAGATGGGTCGGTATGGGTTTGGATAGGGCACATGTATCACCCCACCCAGAAGCGGGAAGAATCCGCGATGGTAATGGGACTTGCTTGCGGTAAGGCTGACTGCGCCCATTGTACGCCCATGAAAGCCGCCAAGAAACCCGATCAACTGCGAACGCTTGGTGTGATAGCGTGCCAATTTGATTGCGGCTTCAACACTCTCGGTACCAGAATTGGTCAAAAAGGTGACTGCTAATTCCTTAAAAGGTGCAATCTCATCCAGCTTTTCTGAGAGTTCGATCCATGGTTGGTGGTAGAAATCTGATGAGATGTGGATGAACTTCTTTGCCTGTTCTTGGATGGCTTCGACAACTTTTGGGTGGCTGTGACCTGTGGAATTGACCGCAATCCCTGCTGCGAAATCCAAATATCTGTTGCCGTCTACATCCCATACTTCTACACCACGCCCGTGATCCATGACGAAGGGATATCCTCTTGGATATGAGGGTGAAACTACTACGTCGTCGCGGGAGATGAGTTCAAGCGCTTTTGGACCTGGTATACCCTGAGTGATCATTAATCCTCCATCTCATAACTCATAAGGCTCGTGAATTAATTGAACTGGATCAACCAGTCAATATATCGATTATAGCATTATCAAATTGGGGGTTATTACTCAGATGAAAACTCAAATCATTTCGGAATACAATCTCGTACCGTTGTAAGTGTTCCTAATAATCCAGCCCTATCCCCTAATTGTGCGATTTTAATCTCCAAGTCTACAAGATATTCTTCGGTTAAAACTTTACGCTTAAGCGCCTGGTGGAATGGTACAAGCAATAAATCACCGGTTTGTACAACACCGCCGCCAAGGATGATGATGGATGGATTGAAGATGTGCAGATATTCAGCAATGGCATGACCTAAATATTTGCCGGCGCGTTGATATGCTTTAACTGCTAGTTCATCGCCATCGATGGCGGCTTTGGCAACGATCTCCGCGGTTATTTCAGGCGCGTCGGATAACGATGAATTGAATCCAGCAGACAATTGGGCAATAACATAATTCGAAATACCGGTTCCTGAAGCGATAGCTTCCAGATGCCCCCTTTTGCCACAACCACACAACGGACCGTTGGGAAGCACGGTGATATGACCAATCTCGCCTGCCAGACCTTTTGATCCCAGCAGCAGTTGATCATTGGTGATAATCCCACCGCCAACCCCGGTACTTATTGTCACATAGATGAGATCGTGGTGATCTTTACCGGAGCCATATTTCCATTCCCCGACGGCTGCCATGTTGGCATCATTTCCGAGGATGATTGGAACGTTAAAGATATCCCCCAAATATTTAGCGAGTGGAAAATTCTCCCATGCAGGGATATTGGGCGCTTTGTATATGATGCCCGACTTGGGATTAACCGGACCAGGGGCTGCCACACCAATTGCCTGGATGGTTGATTTCTTGGACCAGATGGATTCGATCAGTTGAGCCAGCCGGACTTCGACCGGTTCTTTGCCGCGTGTCGCAATACGCTTTATATCAAGCGGTGTTGTTCCTTCAGAGCTAAAACGCCCTGCACGCATGCGTGTCCCGCCGATATCACAAACGATATATTCAACCATCTTAAACGATTATAGCAGCATGTCGATGTAAAAGAATCGATTTTATAACCAGGTAAAAAAGCAACCTATCACTTTTCTTAAGATGAGAAGACTTAAAATATCTTGAATTCAACATACAGGCATGCTAAAATGCTAGCAATTGCACATATATACGGGAAATATTCCGTATAGCCCCCATATATGGGGGTATTCTTTTCGATATGATTTTAAGATTTATATGGTTACGGGGAGGGCAAATGCGTTGTCCGTACTGTCAAAACGAAGATTCAAAAGTACTCGATACAACTCATGACAGCCGTGGTGGAATCCGCAGGCGCAGGGAATGTGGGAATTGCCATCAACGTTTTTCGAGTTATGAACGTGCAATACTGGCTACCCCTTTGATCATCAAGCAAGATGGATCAAGAGAGGAGTTCGATCGGGACAAATTGAACCATAGTATTCGGATTGCATGTGCGAAGCGCCCAGTGCCGGCAGCAGTGATAGAACGTCTGATCGGCGAGATCGAATCAAAATTACAGACGTTAGGTCGCGCAGAGGTATCTTCACGGATGGTCGGCGATATGGTCATGAGTGGATTGAAGGAGTTGGATCTGGTTGCATACATTCGCTATGCCAGTGTTTACCTGAACATGGATGACCTTGGGGAAATACGAAACGAGATCGATCGATTATTGGATTAATTATTCAGGAGAGCAATCATGGATACGACAACCGAGAAAAAGCCGGCAGGCATCTATCCGACCCCACCCTTACCGAAAGAATTTCCATCTGTTGAGCTGACAGATAATGCTCTTCAAGTACTTCAGCGCCGGTACGTACGCCGCAATGAAGACGGTACTCCAGCAGAAACGGTGGAAGAGATGTTCTGGCGTGTGGCATACCACATTGCCAAGGTTGAGGAAGGGTGGGGCGGGAACATTCTCGAACGCGCCAAGGCATTTTACAATTTATTGTCATCGATCGATTTTCTGCCAAACTCGCCAACATTTACAGGTGCTGGGACACCCCTTGGTCAATTGGCGGCATGTTTTGTGCTGCCGATCTCTGATGATATGGGAAAGAACGCCACCGGTATTTTTACGACGTTACGTGATGCGGCTTTGATTCAACAAACAGGTGGCGGAAATGGTTTCTCTTTTTCAAGATTAAGACCGCAGGGAAGTGTGGTTAAATCGTCATCTGGTCAAGCTACCGGTCCGGTTGGATTTTTACGGGTCTATGATCATGCGTTCGGCGAGGTTGCCCAAGGTGGTACACGCAGAGGTGCGAATATGGCGGTATTACGGGTTGACCATCCGGATATCGAACATTTTATTACATGTAAAACTGACGAAGGAGCGATCACCAATTTCAATATCTCGGTTGGCATCACAGACGCGTTTATGCGCGCAGTTGAGAAAGATGAGGATTGGGATCTGCGTTTTCCGGATGTATTGCACCCCAAATATCGCGGTTTCAATGGCACGCTGGAACAGGCGGGGCAAGAGGGTATACCGATTGTGACCCATAAACGGGTAAGGGCTCGCGACCTGTTTGATAAGATCGTACAGCAGGCGCATCATAATGGAGAACCGGGAGTGTTGTTCCTAGATACAGCCAATCAAGATAACCCGGTTCCTGAATTGTATTCATTGGAGGCGACCAATCCGTGCGGCGAGCAATGGCTGGGACCCTATGAGAATTGTTGCCTTGGCTCCATTAACCTGGCACACCATTTCGGACCGAACCATTCAGTGGATTGGGAGAAATTAGAACGGACCGTCAAGTTAGCTACGATATTTCTGGATGACGTCGTAAATGCCAACAATTATGTTCCAGCAGTTCCCCAACTGAAAGAAGCTGCTTATCGGAACCGACGTATTGGTTTGGGGTTCATGGGTCTGGCTGACCTGTTATATCACGTTGGGCTTAGGTACGGTTCAACGGAAGGGCAGGAGTTCGCTGCCCAGTTGATGGAATTCATCCGATACCACTGTATGTTGAATAGTATCGATCTGGCGAAATCCCGCGGGGCGTTCGAGGCGATTGATCGATCAATTTATGCCAAAGATGCCATGCGGTGGTCTCCGCCCGTTAGCATCGTTCCATACGAACATGATTGGAAGCGCCCGAAGATCGACTGGGACAGCGTGGTTGATGGGATCAGAAAATACGGCATCCGAAATGCCGCATTGACAACGATCGCGCCTACCGGAACCATTGCAACGGTCGCCGGGTGCGAGGGGTATGGCTGTGAGCCGGTATTTGCCCTGGCGTACATCCGGCATGTGAATGACAATGGTCAAGATCTGGAGCTGCAATATGCGAGTCCTTCATTCATCGATGCACTGAGGGAATCCGATATTCCTCCCGATCGAACAGAGGAACTCCTTACACATATCATCAATAATGGCAGTTGCCAGGACGTTTATGAGATTCCAGAGCACATACGCAACACGTTTGTCGTTTCACAGGATATCCCGGCAGAAGAACATGTCAGGATGCAAGCGGCAATGCAGGCTTTTGTGGATAACAGTTTATCCAAGACGATCAATTTCCCTGCGGATGCATCATACGATGATGTTGCTACTGCATACCAGCTCGCCTGGACACTTGGATGCAAAGGCATAACGGTTTATGTCACTGGATCACGAGAGCAGGTTGTACTGGAAACCAATGCCACAAAAGATAGCAAAAAAGGGAACCAATTACCGGAAAGCTCAGCGCTTTTTGAAAGTGACCTGGATGCGATATGGACAGATACAAAGAAACCACGCCCACGCTCATTACCTGGTTATACCTATTCAATCGAAACCCCACTTGGGAAGGCATTTATCACCATCAATGAGAATGGTCAAAAACAACCGTTCGAGGTATTCATAAACACAGCAAAAGCAGGGTCGGATACTGCTGCTGTTTCTGAAGCGATTGGACGATTAATATCTTACATCCTGCGACTCTCATCCCCGCTTTCGCCAATTGATCGTTTGAAAGAAGTCTTCCGCCAGTTAGCAGGGATTGGTGGTGGAAGACCGATGGGTTTTGGACCAAACCGGGTGCGGTCATTACCGGATGGCGTTTCACAAGTGCTGGATGAATATTTAATTCAGCATGATGACTCCCACGGAAAATACGATGTGGAACGAGGTAATAACGGTCACATATCCCAGGCAATGTTAATGCGCGAGCCAGTGCCAACCAGCGAGGGTCAATACAACTCAAACAAGATCGGTGACCTGTGTCCCGAATGTGGTCAAGCCGCGGTAGTCAATGAGGAAGGATGCCGTAAATGTTACGCATGCGGATACAGCGAATGCTAACCTCGCAATTGCGTTGACGAAGATAAAAGAGGTGGGTGTCCCAAAAGTGATTAATTTATCATGGCGCGGGGAGAAGTTTTTCATTAGCAGGGGAGATGCTTCCCCCTGCGGGGACTTCGCGCTTCGCTCAGCATGACGAATCTGACTTTTGGGACAGCTCCTTGATCATCAATCCGGTATTCATCCCCTAAACATCAAATGCCCATTCTCCGGAGCGCATTACCGGTTCAGTGTTGCTATCTTCTTTTATTCCATCGATGTCCATACCCTCATTCCCTACCATGAAATCGATGTGGAAGTTACTTATATTCCCACCCGCCGCGCGGAATTGCTCCTGGGTCATTCCTTCGCCGTCGGCAAGGGTGTAGCGGTATGCCATGCCAAACGCCAGGTGACTGGCGGCATTTTCATCAAAGAGGGTGGTATAGAATAACATTTTACGCTGAGAGATGGGAGAACTATACGGAACGAGCGCAACCTCACCCAGTCGTGTAACACCCTCTTCGGTTGACAACAAGCGCTGCAAGGCGTCATTACCAACCCTGGCATTGGCATTGACGGCTTTCCCGTTTTCGAATTTAAGTTCAAAGTCATCGATCAGGATGCCGTTGTAATTGAGCGCTAAACTGGAGTGCACTGTGCCATCCACCCGATCACAATGGGGGAGGGTGAACACTTCCTCCGTTGGTATGTTGGCGAGGAACTCTAAGCCTGATTTGGTAGCCAGACTTCCCGAATGCCAGATGTGACCTTTGGGTAAGCCAACAGCGAGTTC
>JABLXM010000028.1 GCA_013177815.1 Anaerolineae bacterium
AGATCGCCATGTTGTGGAACCACCTCATCATCCAGGCGAGACCCCCGTGCCCATTGATCCTGGTGGGTGCAGGCTGGCGTACATTCTTCACGACCTTCATCCAGGACCAGCAGGATCATCTGTCGAAACAAATCACCGACCTGGTAACCTGCGTCGATTCGATCGACGAAGCGGTTGCCGTGCTCCACCCCAATCCCAACAATCAGGATCAACATTCATGAGCGAAGAAAAACTCACCTCCCGTTCCGAAAATTTTTCCGAATGGTACAACCAGTTGGTACAGCGAGCAGAAATGGCGGATTACGCGCCGGTGCGCGGCTGCATGGTGGTGCGCCCCTATGGCTGGGCGCTGTGGGAAAACATCCAAGCTGCGTTGGATCGGCGCTTCAAAGCCACCGGGCACGTCAATGCCGCCTTTCCGCTCTTCATCCCAATGTCCTTCCTGGAAAAAGAAAAGGAGCACGTGGAGGGCTTTTCACCTGAACTGGCGGTGGTGACCATCGGCGGCGGCGAGACGCTGGAAGAACCGCTGGTGGTACGCCCAACCTCAGAGACCATCATCGGGCATATGTACGCCAAATGGATCAAATCCTATCGCGATTTGCCGGTACTCATCAACCAGTGGGCGAACGTCGTACGCTGGGAGATGCGCACCCGCCTGTTCCTGCGCACCTTGGAGTTCTACTGGCAGGAAGGTCACACCGCTCACGCCACATATGATGAAGCAGAAGAAGAGACGCTGCGCATCCTGGATCTGTACACCGACTTTGCCGTCAACGAGGCAGCGGTGCCGGTCATCCCAGGGCGCAAGAGCGATGCGGAGAAATTCGCCGGCGCGCAGCGTTCCTATACCATCGAAGCCATGATGGGCGACACCCGCGCGCTGCAAGCCGGCACGTCGCACAACCTGGGGCAGAACTTCGCCAAAGCCTTCGAGATCCGCTACCTGGATGACCAGAACGAACTGCAATACTGTTGGACGACTTCCTGGGGCCTTTCCACTCGCTTCGTGGGCGCCATCATCATGACGCACGGCGACGATCAGGGCTTGATCCTGCCACCACGGCTGGCGCCCATCCAGGTGGTGATCGTGCCCATCTTCCGCAATGACGAAGAGAAGAGCCTGGTGATGCCGGCGGTCGAAACCCTGAAAGGGCAACTGGAGGGGATGCGGCTGAAGGTCGATGAGCGCACCGAACTCACACCGGGCTTCAAGTTCAACGATTGGGAGATGCGCGGCGTACCCTTACGCATCGAAATTGGACCCAAGGACGTGCAGAACGGGGTGGTGACCGCCGCCCGTCGCGATATCCCGGGCAAAGCCGGCAAAATCGCCATCCCGGCTGCGAATGCGCGCACTGAGATCGAATCGCTGCTGACGAACATCCAGGCAGCGCTGCTGCAAAGAGCGACCGATTTTCGCGATAGCAACATACACCCAGTCGACACCTATGAAGAACTCAGCCAGGTCGTCCAAAACGGCTGGGCTTTCGCCTACTGGTGCGGCAGCAGCGAATGTGAACTGAAGGTCAAGGAAGATACCAAAGCCACCACCCGCTGCATCCCGTGCGATCAACAGTCCGGAGCGGGGCGCTGCGTGGTCTGCAACCAGCCGGCAGCGGAAAAGGTTTATTTCGCCAAAGCCTACTGATGCCAGCCGTCCAGCTTCAACGCCTGACCGACCAAACCCGCGAATTATTGTGGAAATTTACGCAACCAGAACAATTCACGCTGGAGCTGCGCGAATTACTGGAATATTATGGCAACCGGGTCTATCGCGCCGGGCAATCCGTGCAGCAAGAGCGAAAGATGGTCTCCTACCGGGTGCCCAATCTCGTCATGCTTACACTCGAACGGGAGCTGCAAGCGCCCTGCCTGGAAAATCCCGGTGCGGCGCTGGCGCTGGCAGACCGCTTATGGCTGGAAAAGGCGCTGGAACCGCGTCAACTGGCAGCCGCCTTGCTGGGCATGGCGCCCATCTCGGAAAAACAAACCGTGCTGGCGCGCATGCAGGCTTGGACAGCCGCCGGTGAGGACCTCTCGCTGCTGCTGGTGCTGGTCAGCAAAGGCAGCGCAAGGTTACGGCACGAAGATGCCAATAGCTGGCTGGAAGTGAGCATCCAATGGTTGGAACGACCGGAAACATCACAGCAGGCTATCGGCATCCACGCGCTGACCGCCTTACTGGAAGACCGCTCCTTCACCAACCTGCCGCCGATCTATGACGCCATCATGCCATTGATCAGCGACCCCCCGCAAGCGCTGGTGTTGGAATTGCAGCGCCTGCTGGCATTGCTGCTGGTATGTTCGCCCGGTGAAACCGTCTACGTCATCAAGCAGGTCTTGCGGTCCAAACCCGGCGTCAACACGCGCAAATTGGTGCGGGCGGTGCTGCCCAGGATGGCGCCGGCAGACCAGGAAGCCGTGCGCGCGCTGATGACGGCTAACTGAGCGGCAGCCTTTTACCAAGTTGTCGGACATCATCGCAATCCAACCACGATCCCTGGGAGTCTGGTATAATTCAACCCGTTGACTAGTCCCTACCTGTGGCCCTGCACTACGGATAGGGAGACTTGCCAGAAACTCATAAGGAGCAATGTCATGACGCTTGACAAAGAAGCAAAAGAGCAGTTGATCCAGCAGTACCAGGTTCACGATAACGATACCGGGTCACCGGAAGTTCAAATTGCCATCCTGACCAATCGCATCACCCAATTGACGGAGCACCTGCAAACCCACAAGCACGATGAATCATCGCGGCGCGGTTTGCTTAAAATGGTTGGGCAGCGGCGGCGATTGCTCGCTTACTTACGCCGCAACGATTACGCCCGCTTCCTCTCGGTGGCGGATCGCCTGAAGTTGCGCAAACGATCATAAGGATATACAGATCAACCGGAGATTGGATGGATGGCTGGTGCAGGGATTGCCATCTATCCTTTTTTTCTGTACAATATAGTGGTTGATCAATTAGCATTCGGTCGGGGGTTGAAACTTGCTTGTGAAACGCAAAGCCTTTACCGCGAGACAGCGGTAAAAAAGTGGATTTTCAAGCAGCTTTCAGTTCCTGACCGGGTGGGATAATAAAAATGAAGGGAAAAATTTAATATGAAACCAGATGTTTACCAAATCTCAGCCGATGTGGACGGTCGTACCATCATGCTCGAATCCGGCAGGCTCGCCGGGCAAGCTGGCGGCGCAGTGACCGTGCGATTGGGAGATACGATCGTCTTTGCCGCCGCGACGATGGGCAAAGAACCGCGCGAGGGGCAGGATTTCTTCCCCCTCACCGTGGATTATGAAGAACGCCTGTACGCCGGCGGACGCATCCCCGGCTCGTTCTTCCGGCGCGAAGGGCGCCCCAGCACGGATGCGATCCTGGTGGCGCGGTTGACCGACCGCCCCATCCGCCCGTTGTTCAACAAAGAGACGCGCAACGAAGTGCAAGTCATCATGAACTCGCTTTCTGCCGATATGGACAACCCCCTGGACGTCCTGGCGATCAATGCAGCTTCGGCTGCCATCATGATCTCCGACATCCCCTGGGGTGGACCGGTGGCGGCGGTTCGGGTCGGCAGGGTGGACGGCAAATTGATCGCCAACCCCACCTTCGACCAGATTGAAGTTTCTGACCTGGACCTGCGCATCGCCGGCACCAAGGACGCCATCTTGATGGTGGAATGCGGCGCCAGCGAGGTGCCGGAGGATGTGATCGTCAGCGCGTTGGAATTCGGGTTCAACGCCTTCCAACCATTGATCGAAGCCCAGCTAAAAATGGCTGCCGATATCGGCAAACCCAAGCGCGAGGTGCCGCTCTTCCCAACCGATCCGCAGATGATCGAGCAAGTGCGCCAGGCAGTCGCCGGGCGTATCGACACGCTGCTGGATGATCCGCAGGATAAAGCCACAACCAACCAGGCAATCGACGCGCTGGAAGACGAAATGGTCAGCCAGTTCGCCGGTGAAGAACAACCGGAACTGGCGCCAACCGTCAAAGCCGCCTTCCATGAAGTGCACCGCGATGTCGTTCGCTCCCGCATTCTGGAGCGCCACATCCGCCCCGACGGACGCGACCTGGAAACGGTGCGCCCGATCTGGTGCGAGGTGGATGTCATCCCCCGCGCCCACGGCTCTGCCATCTTCACGCGCGGCGAAACCCAGGTGCTGACCATCGCCACATTGGGCACCCCAAAAGAGGCGCAGGAACTGGATACGCTGACGCCCACCGAAACCAAACGCTACATGCACCATTACAACTTCCCGCCCTACTCCACAGGCGAGACGCGCCCCCTGCGCGGCTCCTCGCGGCGCGAGATCGGGCATGGGGCGCTGGCAGAACGGGCGTTGGAAACGGTCATACCGCCTGAGAAAGAATTCCCATACACGCTGCGCCTGGTCTCCGAAGTGATGTCATCGAACGGTTCGACCTCGATGGCTTCGGTGTGCGGTTCGACGCTGGCATTGATGGACACCGGCGTACCGATCAAAGCGCCGGTGGCGGGTGTTGCCATGGGGCTCATCAAAGAGAATGACCGCTACGCGGTCTTGACGGATATCCAGGGCGCCGAAGACCACCTGGGCGACATGGACTTCAAAGTGGCTGGCACGACGCAGGGCATCACCGCGCTGCAAATGGATATCAAGATCAAAGGCATTACCACCCAGATCATGTCCGAGGCGCTGCAACAAGCCAATCGTGGACGTCAGCACATCCTCGGCAAGATGCTGGAAACATTGTCTGCACCGCGCCCGGACCTCAAGGCGCACGCGCCGCGCATCACCACCGTGATGGTGCCGGTGGAAAAGATCGGCGCCATCATTGGACCGGGCGGCAAGATGATCCGCGCCATCCAGGAAGAGACCGGCACCAAGATCGACATCGACGACGACGGCACGGTCTTCATCGCCGCCACCGACGGCATTGCCGAAGCTGCGGCGCGCGAGAAAATACTGGCGTTGACCGAATCTGCCCAGTTGGGACGCATCTACACCGGCAAGGTAGTGCGCATTACCGGCTTTGGCGCCTTCGTAGAGATCCTGCCGAACGTGGACGGCATGGTGCATATCTCCCAGCTCGATAGCGAACGCGTCAACCGCGTGGAGGATATCGTGGAACTGGGCGAAGAGATCACCGTGATGGTCACCGGCATCGACGAAAACGGCAAGATCCGCCTCTCGCGTCAAGCCGTGCTGGAAGGTTGGAGCGTGGAAGAAGCCGCCGAGCACGACCGTCCAAATCGGAGCAGCGGCAGTAGACCTGGCGGCGGTCGTTCGGGGAGCAATCGCTATAACGACGGACGCTCGGGCGGCGGGTACAACCGCGGCGGAAACGACCGCAACCGCAACCGGCGCTGATCGAATGAACAACCCCGCTTCGAAAATGAGGCGGGGTTTTTTTTACAGGATTCCTGATGAACGATTACCTGCAAATCTCTGCCAAAAACCTCGGCAGCCTGGCATTGCCATCCGCCTGCGACCGCTGCACCTGGATTCGATTGCATGCAAAAAAGCTGCCGTACCAGATCTTCCCCGGCATCTTTTCATCGATCGACGCCTACAGCAAGAAGATCCAGGCTGCCCATTATCAACGCGAATCGCGGCTGCTGCCCTGGTTCGTCGAGGCTGGCTTGAACGGTGAACCGCTCAAAGCGCCTCATTGGAAAGCCTTTAATATCGTGGATGAACAAAGCGCAGTGATATTGACCGGGATGCCGGACGAAGTATTGGCGCTGGAGGATGGTTCGTACGCCATCATCGATTACAAGACTTCCAAGTTTACCAAGGGGCAGGATAGCCTGATGCCAATGTACGAGGTGCAGCTCAATGCTTACGCTTATATCGGAGAACGCCTGGATTTGAACCCGGTCAGCCGTTTGGTGCTGGCATATTATGAGCCACAGACTGACGCGGCTGCCATCTCTCTCGACGATGTCTTGCAGGCGGACGGCTTTTGGATGGGCTTTGCCCCCCACCTTGTGGATATCCCGCTGCGAACGGAAAACATCGAATCCCTGTTATGGAAAGCGCGCAGCATCTACGACCTGCCAACCCCACCAGAAAAGCGCGAGGGCTGCGAAGATTGCGCTGCGCTGGACAACATTTTCGAGTTATTGAGATAAACGATCAATCCGCGCGGGTGGGCAGGTAAGGCATCTCATCTCCGGTAGAGATGTCCAAATGCTCCGCCAGCGCCGCGCGCATGGCGATGCGGTCATCCCAGGGATATTCAACCGTACCAAAGCACATCGACTGTTCGTGCCCTTTGCCGCACGCCACCACCAGGTCGCCGGGGCGCGCCAGCGCCACCGCGCGCCGGATGGCTGCACCGCGGTCTGCAATACGCAGGAAAGTCTCCCCCTCCACCCCGCCGCGCAGTGCGGCGGCATCCGCCATCTCCGCCAGGATGTCATCCAGCGATTCGGTGCGCGGGTCTTCAGCGGTCAGGATGGTCAGGTCAGCCAGCCCGACAGAGCATTCAGCCATCAGGCGGCGTTTTTCACGGTCGCGCAAGCCGGCAGAGCCGAAGACAGCGATGATGCGCCCGGCGGTCAATTTGCGGCAGGCTTGCAACGCCGCTTTGAGCGCATTGGGGGTATGGGCGAAATCCACGATGGCGGTGAAGTCCTGCCCCAGATCAATGCGCTCCATGCGACCGGGCACACCCGGCAATTGGGCGATCCCGCTCGCCGCCACAGCCGGGTCGATCCCCAACCCATACACCGCTGCCGCCACGGCAGCCAGAATATTGGAGACGTTATAGGCGCCCCGCAACTCGCTGTGAATGGGGAGGGAGAATTCCTTGCCCACCGCAGTGAACGAGATCCCTTGCGGCGTTTCGATGACATCTTCCGCCCAAATATCGGCGCGTCCGACAGCGGAATACGCCACCTGGCTGACCGCGCGCGTGATCGCCTCCAGGTAGGGATAGGATCGGTCGTCCTTGTTCAGCACCGCCAGGCGCGGGTTGCCGAATGGTTTTTCCACCGTCTCGCTCAAGAATTCGAACAAGCGCCCCTTGGCATGCAGGTAACCGTCGTAATCGCCGTGATAATCAAGATGCTCATGGGTGATGTTGGTGACGACGGCAATATCGTATTCGCAAGCAGTGACCCGCTCCTGCGCCAGCCCATGTGAAGTGGATTCGAGGATGACATGCGTCAATCCATTCGCCACCATGCCCGCCAGGTAACGTTGGACATCCGGGGCTTCGGGCGTGGTGACATGAAAGCCGGTATCCAATTCCTCCCCACCGATCACCGCGCTGACGGTGGTGATGAGACCGGTGGAGATGCCCGCTTCCTTCATGATGGTATACAGCAAACTGGCAGTGGTGGTCTTGCCGTCGGTGCCGGTGATGCCGGTGACGGTCAGCCGGCGCGCCGGGAAGCCATAGAAAGCCGCCGACAGGTGTGCCAGCGCCTTGCGGGTGTCCGGGACGCGCAGGTACGGAACGCCCTGGTCGGTCAGCTCCTGGCTGCCAACCAACGCGACCGCGCCGTTACGAACGGCATCCGCCAGGAAGCGGTGACCATCGGCAGCGCCACCCACCAGCGCGACGAAGATATCGCCCGGCTTGACCAGGCGCGAGTCCAGGGCAATGCCCGTCACCTGCACCGCCGGCGCCGTGCGGGCAGGAATGATAGCTTCCGGTATGCTCGCCAGCAGCGCCGCCAGGTTCTTGCCCTTCATAGTATTTCGTGAACTCATCCCTTATCCGTCATGCACCTGGGATTTTAACTCATAATCTTCAGGGTTTCATCTAAAATGGAAAAAGGCGATGACATAAGCACCGCCCAATCATTCCATGCTTTCTCGCCAGGTAGCTCTTAGCGTTCCAGCGTCGATTTCATCTCGACCAGTTGCCCAACGACCGAACCATCCATCAACTCATCGCCAACCCGGATGATGACACCGCCCAGTATCTTCGGATCGACCAGCCACTCGATCTCGACATCGCTGCCGACGCGAGCCGCCAGGTCCTTTTTAATGGTTGCTTTTTCGTCATCCGTCAGGGTCATGGCAGTCGTGACCTCTGCCCGGCTGCCAGCCAAACCGGTCTTGCCTTCCAACAACGTCACCTTGCCGCCCTTGACGCCGGAGAAAAATTCCTGCAACAATGCGTGCTGCGTGGT
This sequence comes from Anaerolineae bacterium, assembly GCA_013177815.1. Taxonomy (GTDB): domain Bacteria; phylum Chloroflexota; class Anaerolineae; order Anaerolineales; family Anaerolineaceae; genus JABLXM01. Next base: position 8,130 of record JABLXM010000028.1, read on the forward strand.
GGTATCCTTGATCAGCGATTCACCGATCAACCGTTCGGCAGCCGAAATGGACAGTGCAACCACCTGGCTGCGCAGTTCACCCAGCATTCGCACCCGTTCCTGTTCCATTTCCGCGACCAGGGCGGTGCGTTCGTTGGCGAGTTCAGCTTCGGCGGCGGTTCGGATTTCGCGTGCGGCGGCATCCGCCCGAGTCGACGCTTCGCTCACCACCTCGGAGGCTTTGCGCCTGGCTTCTTCGATGATCTGATTGGCTTCGGTCTCGGCGTTGGCGCGCGCTTCGGATGCAATGCGGGCATCCTCCAGGCTCTGGGCGACCGTTTCGCGACGCTTGTCGAGCATGTTCATCAGTGGTTTGAAAACCCAGGCGCGCAGCACCACGAAGATGATGGCAAAATTGAATATCTGGACCAGTAACAGTCCCAGGTTGATTCCCAGTTTTTCCACAGGTCTCTCCTTATCCCCAGGACTAGAGCACGAACAACATCAAGAACGCAATAACCAAGCAGTAGATGGCGATGGCTTCAGAGAATGCGATGCCCAAGATCATGTTGGTGAGCAGGTTGCCATAACTATCCGGGTTGCGCGCCATGCCCTCCAAAGCGCCCTGGACGCTCAAGCCAATCCCAACTCCTGCACCCAGCGCTCCGATCATGGATAAACCCGCCCCAACGAACTTTGCAGCCTGAACGATAGCCTCTTCCATATCTCAAACGCCTCCTTGTAAATATTAATGCCTGATGATTTCTTTAGTGTTAGTGATCGCCGTGATCTTCCAAGCCGTGCCCCTGTGTGGCTTGCGCCATGAACACCATGGTCAACATACCAAAGACGAAAGCTTGGATTAGACCCATGAACAATTCGAACGCATAGATCAACGATGGCATGAAGACCGGCAACAGAGAGCCGACCAGCGCCACCAACACGATGCCAGAGAACATGACGCCGAACAAACGGAAGGAAAACGAAAGGATCTTGGCAAGTTCCGAAATTGCCTCCAGTAAGCCAACGATAAAATCCATGAAACCAAAGAAAGGTTTCTTGAAGATGGTGGTGAAGTTCAGGAATTTTGAGAAATAACGCAACCCTTGCGCCCTGAGACCGATCACCTGAGTCATGCCTACCGAGATGAGCGCCAACGCCAGGGTAAAGTTCAAGTCGGTGGAAGGACCGCGCAGGAAGGAGGTAACAATGTACCCTCCAGCAGCGGCTTCCGTTGGCAGGATGTTATACCAGTTACCACCCAACGCTTGAACCTCTTGCCCGTGCTCGAAGTGGTGCAAGAAGCCGATCGTTTCGAAACCGGGCAACAACTTGATCAGATTGGCGACCACCACCAGCAGGACGATCGAGGCGAACCAGGGGAAGATCTGCTTCGCCCACTTACCGGCGGAAGTTTCTGTAAGGTTGTAAAGTATCTCGACCAGAGCTGCCATTGCCCCGGCAACACCTTTGGGCGCCAGATTGCCATCCCGCAGGGAATTGCGCACAATGAGCGCAATCAGGATGATCACCAAGTCAACCAACAAAAGCGAGGTCAAGGTATTGACCAGGTACAAATCGCCGATCACCGGCAGGGTGAAAAGCGGCTCTTCCAGCAGCCGTTCCGGCGCCACCTGGATATGCGGGCGTACCGGCGCGGCGATATAATTCACTCCCACGGTGGTAAGGATGATAAATAACAGCACCCACCATCGGTTAACCCCCCAGCGCCATTTCTTTTGTGGTTGTTCAGTCACTTCAGTCATTTGCGTCAATGCTTGGTTTTTCCTCCTCCCGTTCGATTTTGGGTTGGCTGACTTCGGTGTTGATCCTGGCAACCGTCTTGCGAACCACATACAACATCGTCAGGACGGATACCGGGATGCTGGCAATCAACAGCACCAGCGTCATGATCGGTTTGGTGTCCAATCGATTGTCCAACCAAAATCCGAGCAGCACAGAACCTAGAACGATCACCAGCGTGAGAAAGCCAACCTGACCTACCGCCACCGCCAGGACAACGTTAATAACCTGCTGCTTATGCTTTGTCTTGCCAGGATTGGTCGGTGACATATTCTCAAATTATATCATGAAGCAAAAATCAGCATCAATGCACCCAGATGGCAGTGGCTGCTTGGGTTGCCCATTCGTAACCGGGCACAAACACCACCCCCAACACCAGCACACCCACCAGGCAGATCGCCAGCGCGGCTTTCCACGCGCCCGGCAGCGACAGCTTTACCTCCCCTTCCGCCGGCTCATAGATCAATTGCAGCAGCCGCAGGTAGTAGTACAACCCCACCACTGTGTTGAGTACACCGATGACAACCAGCCAGATCAGGTTGTTTTGCACGGCAGCAGCGAAGACCAGGAACTTGCCGAAGAAGCCGGCAAACGGCGGGATGCCGCCCAATGACAGCAGCACCAGCAACAGCGCCACACCCAACCCGGGAGAGCGCCGCCCAAGCCCGCGATAATCCGCCAATTGGTCGCTGCCCAGACTGCGGCTGGCGACCTCAACGACGCCAAAGGCTGCCAGGTTGGTGACCAGGTAAGCCATCAGGTAGTACATGATGGCGTTGGCGCCGTCGACGGAGCCGGTCGCCAGACCGATCAGGATATAACCTGCCTGTGCGATGGAAGAATATGCCAGCAGCCGTTTGATGTTGCGTTGCGGCAGCGCCAGCAGGTTGCCGACCAGCATGGTAGCCACCGCCAACACCGCCAGCAGCGTCGACCATATGCCCGTCAAGGCGGGGAACGCCACCGCCAACACCCGCATCAGGACGGCAAAGCCGGCGGCTTTGGATGCAGTCGAGAGAAAGCCCGCCACCGGCGCGGGTGCACCCTCATAGACATCCGGCGCCCAGAAGTGCATCGGCACCGCCGAGATCTTGAACGCCAACCCGGCAACCGTCATCAACAACACCAACCCAAGCCCAGCCAACGGGATGGGCACGGTGGAGAATTTCTCCGCCATCAGGTAGAGTTGGGTCGTACCGGTGAAGCCGTATATGAGACTGAAGGCGTACAACAGGATGGCTGAGGTCATGGCGCCAAACAGCATATATTTCAAGCCCGCTTCGGTGGATTTATCGTCGCGGGTGATGAAGCCTGACAAAATGTATAACGGGATGGATGTGGTTTCGATGGCAAGGTACAGCATCACCAGGTCGGCAGCCGAAGCCATCAGGCTCATGCCCAGCGTGCTGACCAACAGCAGCATGTAGAATTCACCGCGTTTGCCGATTTGCGGGTCGTCCATCGAGAACAACGCCGTCACGCCTGCGCCAAGCAGGAAGAGCATACGGAAGACATAACCCGCCTGGTCGAAGCGCAACATGCCGCCCCAAACCAGCAAACCCTCCTGCCCGGGGTTGGCAAAAAACAGCGTGAGGAGCGCGATGACCAGCACGCCGGCAAATGTCAGCCAGCCGAGGTACCGGCTGGCACGCTCGCGCAGGAGCACTTCCAAACCGAGCACCAGGGCGCACAAAACCAGCAGCCCGATCTCCGGCAGCAAACTCACCCAGACCAGTGTCGACTCAACGTTCATATTACCCGCCTCCCAGTAAGGCAAGGATGTGATCCACGCCGGATTCCATCATGGGGGTCATGATGGACGGGAACAATCCCAGCGCCACCATCCAACCAGCCAGCAGGGCAATGACGATCTTATCCCGGATGGTGATATCGCCAACGCTTTGCTCGAATTTCGACGGGAGTTCACCGAAGAACACCCGCCGCACGACCACGAAGATATAAGCAGCCGTCACCAGCACACCGATGATGGCGATGATGGCTACCGGCGGCGCAACCCGCCAGACGCCCATGAAGATCGGAAACTCGGCGACGAAGCCCGAAAAGCCGGGCATGCCCATCGAAACCAGACCGGCGATGATGAACCCAACCGCCGCCCACGGCATCTTGCGCACCAGACCGCCCAGGTTGGCGATCTCGCGGTCATGGGTGCGGTCATAGACCATACCGACGATTGCGAAGAAAAGCGCCGTCATGATGCCGTGCGAGAACATCTGCATCCCCGCGCCCACCAAGCCCTGCCGGTTGAGGCTGGCGAAACCGATCAGCACCAACCCCATGTGCGAAACTGAAGAATAACCAATGACGTACTTGAAATCCTTCTGGATCATGGCGATGAACGCGCCGTAGACCACGTTGATGGTGCCAAGGATCAGGATCAACCACGCCCAACTGCGGGCGCCCTCCGGCAACAGCATGATGCCAACCCGCAGGGCGGCGAAGGCGCCGACCTTCATCTCCACCCCCGCCAGCAGCATCGAAACGGCTGTGGGCGCGGCGACGTGACCATCCGGCGCCCAGTTGTGCAACGGGAAGATGCCCGCCAGGATGCCAAAGCCGATGAACACCACCGGGAACCAAATCCGCTGGAAGCCGATAGCAAAGCCAGCCTGCTCCAGCGCCAGCATATCAAAGGTGCGCATCCCGGCACCGAAGTAGATCGCCAGTGCACCAACCAGCGCCAACACCGAACCCAAATACAAGTATAGTGTCAGTTTCATGCCGCCATAGGAGCGCGTTTTGGGGTAACCCCACAGCACGATCATCAGGAACTTGGGAAAAACCGCAAGTTCGAAGAAGAAGAACAGCATAAAAAGGTCCAGCGAGGCGAACACCCCAACCACGCTGGCGCCCAGGAACATCAGGTAAGCGAAGTATTCCCGTTGGCGTTCGCTAATATTCCAGGAGACCAGCACACCGCAGAAGACCACCAATGCCGCCAGCATGATCAGCGGTACGCTGATGCCGTCCACCCCAACGTAATAGGAAATCCCCAACGCCGGCAACCAATCGACCCGCTCCAGGAACTGGTAGCCGACCACCTCCGGTCGGAAGGAGAGATACAAGACTGCCGCCAGAACCAGCATCAGCGAGGCTGCCGCCAACGCGACTGCGCGCAACAAATTCTTTCTATCGGCAGGCAGTATCAGCAATAGCACACCGGCGACCAGTGGTATGAAAATGAGAGCGCTCAAAATTGGAAAATGCATCGGTCACCTCAACTCAAGAACCAGCGGGATACCGCCTGATTGATCAGTTCCATGATCCAGGAGGGCAATAAGCCGGTCAGCAACAGCAGGATCATCGGCGGGATGATGACCACCAGTTCGCGCGCGGTGATCTCGTTCAGCTTGCCCGTCCACTTTTCGTTGAACGGACCGGTCAAAACCTTCTTGATCGCCTTGAGCACATAGGCGCCGGTGAAGAACAGACCGAGCATGCTGACGGCGGTCGCCAGGGGAAAAACCTGCCAGCTCCCCACCACCACCTGGAACTCGGCGACAAAACCGCCCAAACCCGGCAGCCCCAGCGACGCCATTGATACGAACAGCAGGATTGTCCCATAGACCGGCAGGGTGGCGTAAAGACCTCCAAATTCCTTCAAGTCGCGGGTGTGGGTGCGGTCATATAACACCCCGACCAGGAAGAACATACCGGCGGAAGAAAGCCCGTGCATCAGCATCTGCAACACAGCGCCGTTGACCGCCATGACCGCCGTCGTGCTGCCTATCGCGCGCGCGGCGGCGGCGATTCCCAGCACGACGAATCCCATGTGATTGATGGAGGAATATGCCACCAGGCGTTTGAAATCATCCTGACCGAACGCCCCCAACCCACCCATGATGATGGAAAGCGCACCCAGTAACGCCAACCAGCCGGCGTACTGGTAAGATTCCTGCGGGAAGAGTGGAAGCACCAGGCGCAGGAATCCATAGGCGCCCAGTTTAAGTAGGACCCCCGCCAGGATCATCGACCCAGCGGTGGGCGCCTCGGTGTGGGCATCCGGCAGCCAGGTGTGCATGGGGAATATGGGCACTTTGACGGCGAATGCCACCACGAACGCCCAGAAAGTGATCGTTTTCACCGTCTCCACCGGCAGTCCGAACAAACTGCCTTCGGTGATGGCAGTCCAGCGTTCGAACAGCACCGGCAGGTCGTATGAGCCGACCACCACGCCTATCATCTGCGTCGCCAACAGCAGCCCAAGCGAACCGCCCATCGTGAACAGGATGAACTTCAACGAGGCATAATTCCGGCGTGTGCCGCCCCACTGATTGATCAGGAAGTACATCGGCACCAGCCCGACCTCCCAAAAGACAAAGAACAACAGCAAATCCAACGACAGGAAGACCCCCAGCATACCGGTCTCCAGCAATAAGAACAGAATCATATAAGCTTTGACCCGGTCGGTAATGTTGAACGAGGTCAGGATCGCCAGCGGGGTCAGAAAAGTGGTCAACAACACCAGCGCCAGCGATATGCCGTCCACCCCCAGATGGTAAGTGGCATTGACAACCGAGTACCAGGCAACCTGTTCTTCGAACTGGAATCCGGTCAACCCACCGCGGAAGCCCGCCCAAACCGCCAGGCTGAGGATGAAAGACAACAAACTGGCAGTCAGCGCAGTGTAACGCAACAACTTCAGGTTTCGCGACGGCAGGAAGAGCAACACGACCGCCCCGGCTGTTGGCAGGAACAGGATCAAAGTCAGGAGATGCTCAGAAATCCATTGCATATTTTCCTCCAACCGCTAGACCAGCACCAGGGCGTAGAACAACACCCCCGTCAGGATCAACAGGAACATCGCCATGACCATGTACTGCTGGATGCGCCCGGTATGAAAACGCCGCAGCCAACCACCGAACTTTCCGGTGCCTGAGGCAACCGCATTGCCGGTGTTGGTGATGACCAGCAGGTCGATCCAGCGCAACAATTGCCTGCCCAACCACAACCCAAAGTTGGCAATGCCATGCAGGATGCCGTCCAAAATGCCGAGGTCGATCCATTTCGCCACCAGCGTCTCAGAGACCCAGACAGCCGGGCGAATGAAAACCAGGGAATAAAGCTCATCGACGTAGAATTTGTTCTGGATCAGGCTGTAGACCGGACCCAACCCTCGCTCGAGGATATCCACCTGACCGGCAGCCTGGCGGCGATATGCCAGCCATCCGAGCGTCAGACCGCCCAATGCGACGATCAGCGAGGTCCACAACGGGATATTGCTGTGATGCAGCGCTGCCTCCCCATGCGTCAACAACATGCCACCCAGGAATTCATCCAACCAGTTGGGCAGTATGCCCCCAATCAACGGGAAGTCCTGCGGGATGCCAACCCAACCCAGCGTGACGGAAAAGAACGCCAGAACCGCCAGCGGTAGGGTCATCTCGCGGCGTGATTCCTGGGCGTGACCGGCTGCGGTTGTGCGCGGCTGCCCCAGGAAGGTCAATGTGATCAAGCGCATGGTGTAAAAAGCGGTCAACAAAGCAGCCACCGCCAGGGTGACGAAAACCACCCAATTGCCGCCATTGAAAGCCCCCGCCAGGATTTCATCTTTCGACCAGAAGCCGGCAGTGACCAGTGGAAAACCCGCCAGCGCCATGCCGCCCGCCAGGAAAGTCCAAAAGGTCAGCGGCATGGTACGGCGCAGACCGCCCATGTTGCGCATATCCTGTGGGTCCAGGTGTTCGCCGGTGTGCATCACGCCATGTTCCATGCCATGGATGACCGAGCCGGAACCCAGGAACAACAAAGCCTTGAAGAAGGCATGGGTCACCAGGTGAAAAGCGGCGGCAACGAAGGAGCCAACCCCAACGGCAGCCAGCATGAACCCCAACTGTGAAATGGTCGAATACGCCAGTACCCGTTTGATGTCGTTTTGACCGAGCGCGATGACCGCCGCAAAGATCGCCGTAAAGGTGCCGATCGTCGCCACCACCTGCATCGCCGGCGTCAGCGCCTCACCCGGCTGCCATCCGGCGGTCAGCAATGGGAAGAAGCGCACCATCAGGTAAACGCCAGCCGAAACCATGGTGGCGGCATGGATCATGGCAGAGACCGGCGTGGGACCTTCCATGGCATCCGGCAGCCAGACGTGCAGCGGGAATTGTGCCGATTTGCCAATCGTACCGATAAAGAGCAGAATGGCGATCAAGCCCGCCCAAGAGAGACCCAGCACTGGGCTTGTCGCGGCTGCCAGTTCACCCAACACAGCCGGGTTGGCGAGGGTAGCACGGAAGTTCAGTGTGCCGGTGACCTGGTAGAGCGCCGCCAAGCCAAGCAGCATGAATACATCCCCGATACGAGTGGTGAGGAAGGCTTTCATGCCGGCATCGCGGGCGGAAGGCTTGGCGTACCAGAACCCGATCAACAGGTAGGAACATAACCCCATCACCTCCCAGCCGATATAGAGCGTCAACAGGTTATCCGTCACCACCAACAGGTACATCCCAAAAGCGAACAGGGAGATCAAGGCGAAGAAACGCGAATACATCGGTTCGACCGAGGGCACGTGCTGCGCCTGCCCGTTTGCATCGGTGATGTGCGCGCCCTTGGGTGGCAGCCCGGGGCGATCATGTTCTCCATCCGGTTGACCGAAGTTGTGATAGCCAACGCTATAGATGAAGATCATGAGCACGGTCCAGGAGACAAAGAACAACGTGACCACCGTCAACGGGTCCACCAAGATGCCGATGCGGATGGGATCATTCGCCAGCGGCAGCCAGGCAATATCCGAAACGATCGGCGTCTGAGCCAATTTGGGCATACGCAACGCCTGGATGATGACCAGCATGCTCGCCAACCAGGATACACCCGCCGAGCCTATCGCCAGCCCGTGGCTGAGCTTGCGCCGGCGATGCGTGAGCAATACGATCAAACCAAAGGCAAGCAAGGGCGGGAGCGGGATCAACCAGACCAGGGTTTGTATTGTCATATCAGCCTCGCAACCCATCCACTTCATCCGGCACCACAGTGCGCTTGCGGCGGTAGATGGAGATGATCAACGCCAAACCGACCGCCACTTCGGCTGCGGCGGCGACGAAGACAATCGCCACGAAAACCAGTCCGTTCACCCCGGCGTAGAGATAGCTCCAGAACGCCAACAAATTGATATTGACGGCGTTGAGCATCAGTTCCACCCCCATCAACATGCCAATGACGTTCTTGCGCGCCAGCACGCCAAACAGCCCAATGCTGAACAACGCGGCAGAAAATATGAGATACCAGGAAAGTGGGATCATTCTTCCCCCTTTCTTTCCGATGCGATATAGACAGCACCGATCATGGTTGCCACCAACAGGATGGACGCGACCTCGAAGGGAAGGGCAAACCCATTCGGATCGACCAGTGCTTTGCCAAGCGCCGCCAGGTTCTCACCGGAATCAGCCGGGATGGCGCGCTGTACCTGGGGAAAAGCTTGCCAAGAAGAGAGCGTCACCACCAGCGCAACGAACACCACCAGGCTGACCAACGCCGCCAGCCACCAGTTCTTGTGCACCTGTGGTTCGCTGGTATCCATGACAGAGCGCGTCAACATGACGACGAACAGGATCAGGGTTGCAACCGCGCCGATATAGATCAGCACCTGCACAACCGCGAAGAATTGCGCCTGCAGCAGGACGAACAGCACACTCACACCCAGCAACGTCAGCACCAGCAGCAGGGCGGAACTCATGGTACGCCGCAGGGTGACAACCAGCACGGCTGAAACCAGCGTAATGGCTGCGGCGACGAGGAAAACGATCTGCATACCGCTCATGAGGACACTCCCGATTCCGGATTGCGCCGCTGTGGCGCACCTACCGCGACCGGCAATTGCCTGGTCACCACCGATGGGCGTTCCTTGCGCGTGGTGAAGATATCCAACAGGCGGAAAGAGACCAGGAACACCACGCCGTTGACCGCAAAGATGAGCAATGAGCGCCAAATTTCCTGTGATAACGCGGCAGCCTTGTCCACCAGGCTGATGAGGATGACCAGCATGACACTGACGGGCGTGAAGAACTTCCAGTTCAACGCCATCATCTGGTCGACGCGGAAGCGCGGCACCGATGCCCGTATCAAAACGCCGACGAAATGCACCAGCATCGTTTTCAAGAAGAGGTAGAAAAATCCCACTATCGGGATCTGCTCCGCGCCCGGTCCGCGCCAGCCACCCAGGAAGAGCACCGCAAATACGAGCGCGGCGGTGAAGGCATGCAGGAAATCCGCCACATAGAACATACCGAACTTGAGACCGGAATACTCGGTGTTATAACCCGCCACCAACTCGGATTCTGCTTCGGTCACGTCGAAGGGCGCCCGCCCCACCTCGGCTATCTGCGAAATAAAGAAGATCGCGGCTGCCAGCGGCGCCGCGGCGATGTACCACACATTTTGCGCCGCGATGATGCCGTTCAGACTCATGCTGCCGGAGAGCATTACCGGGATCAACATGGTAAGAACCATCGGCACCTCGTAGGAGATCAGAACGGCTAGAGCGCGAAAGGCTGCCAGCATGGAATACTTATTGTTCGAGCCCCAACCTGCCATGATGACGCCCAACTCGCCCAGCCCGCCAATGGCAACCAGGTACAAAATACCGACATCCAGATCGGCGCCGACGGTAGTCTTGCTGAGCGGGATGACTGCCCACATCATCAACACTGCACCCATGATCAAGACCGGCGCCAGGTTGTACGGGATCTTGTCGGCGCCCAGGGGGGTGATGTGCTCCTTGGTGAAGATCTTGAGCATGTCAGCGATCGTTTGGAAGATGCCGAACGGACCAAGGCGATTGGGACCGAATCTATCCTGCACACGACCGATCACCTTGCGCTCGTACCAAATCAGGAAGAGCACGAAGAACATTGCCCCGGCGCATACGATCAAGGAACCAATGATGATCATGATCAATTGCACCCACACGGCGGGGATGCCCCAAGAGAACAGCAAGGTTTGCAGCCAGATGGTAATGGCGGTTACCGGGTCAGAAAGAAATGTTTGCATGGCAGCGCTCCAGCCTCGCTATGCCCACTCCAGCTCACCCTTGCGCCAGATATAAACCAATCCGGCGACCAGGATCAACAGGAACAAGATGACTTCCAGAACGGCGAACAAAGTCAACTGGTTGTAGGCAATCGCGAATGGGTACAGAAATACGATTTCTACATCGAAGACCAGGAAGACCAGCGCAAATATATAATATTGGGATTTATATTGGATCCAACTCTTGCCGACCGACTCCATCCCGCACTCATAAGCAGATTGTTTAAGCGTGCCGGGAACCCTGGGTGAGAGAATGGCGGCGAATGTGATGGCAATCGCCGGCACGAACAGCGCGACCAAGATAAAAATTCCGATATATGTCCAGTCAGCTAACATCTCATCTCCTCAACGGGTCATACCGTTTCAGGCTTTGCCTGCTGCGCCCATCCGTTGCTTGATCTCAATCACCAGCAACACCAACGCGACCAACACAACGCTAAGCAAGACCAGGCGGATACTGCCCGTATCGATGCCGAACCAGTCCTTGACGGCAATACTGACCGGAAAGGCATACACCGGCAGGCGTAGCTCCTCGCCACCATTCTTCGGTACCAGGCGCAGGTGAACCCATACCGTGCCATTCCCGTTGCCAGGTCTGTTAGCATTGACGCGCCAATTGAAACGCACCTGCGAACCTGGCGCGAGCGGTTCCAGGCTGCTGCCGGTCGGGGCATAGTCCATCCCAACCAGTTGCAACCTGGCTTCCACCACGACCCGCTGCGTTTCGAAAAGGTCTGTGACCGCCGTTTGCCCGTGATTGACGGCAGGCGCAATCGCGATCAATTCCTGCGCCGAGAGCCGGAGATCGATGACGCCATCATCTCCCAACCACAGCGCTCGCGGGTAAGTCAGGTTGACATCTTTTTCCGCATCAAGAGCATTCCAGGGTCGGGCACTCGCCGTGAAAATTACGAGCAACAGCGCCATGACCATCAGGATGCGGTAGAGCGGCGTCATGCGGTCGTCATTCGTATCATGGTTATTAAAGATCGGTCCTGCCTGGTATTCAAGCATCATTCGAGTTGCAACGTGGGAATATCCACAGCATGAAGGGTCATTTCAGCAGGCATGGATAAAAAAACGAACAGCCCGACGGCAATGACGATCAGAATCAATATAAGCCACAATCGGGCAGAGCCTACCCCACGCATGCCAAGATTATACAAGATAAGCGAATGCGAGGCAAACAGAAGGTGACAAATGGCAGTTCACAAGCTTACTAATGGTGACGAAATACCTTGTATTGTTAAGGTCGAGAAAAGGCGCCATTGCGCCGCGTCGGTCCCGCCGATGAAAAGCGCTACACTTCACCCTTGGCTTGCTCCCACAGGGCGTCCATTTCTTCCAGCGTCATGGCGGATAGTTCTCGCCCCGCCTCGCGCGCGTGGCGCTCGATATAAGCAAAGCGACGACGGAATTTTAGATTGGTGGCGCGCAGTGCGCTTTCGGCTTCTATCCCGTACCAACGCGAAAGGTTAACCACCGCGAAGACCAGGTCGCCCAATTCTTCGGCTTTGTCCTCATCGCTGGCGTCCATCACCTCCGCCAGTTCTTCCCGCACCTTGCCGATCACCGGTGTGACATCGCCCCAGTCGAAGCCCACCCGCGCGGCGCGCTCCTGGATCTCCTGGGCTTGTGCCAGCGCGGGCAGCGCGGCTGGCACGCCGTCCAAAATACCTTTCTGCCCATCACCGTTCTGCTTGCGTTCCTCTGCTTTGAGCTTCTCCCAATTCTTCAGGACGCCATCCACGCCGTCCAGGGATAAGTCGCCAAAAACATGCGGGTGCCGGCGCACGATCTTACGGTGGATGCCCGCGATGACGTCGGACATACCAAATTCGCCATCTTCACTGCTTATCTGAGCATGCAGCACGATCTGCAACAGCAGGTCGCCCAGTTCCTCGCACAACGCATCGCTGTCCTCTGAGTCGATGGCTGCCAGCGTCTCGTAGCTTTCCTCCATGAGGTGTTGGCGCAGCGTCAGGTGGGTCTGTTCACGGTCCCACGGGCAGCCATCCGGGGCACGTAACCGCGCCACGATCTCCTGGAATGCCTCAAAACTGGTCTCCACCGGCAAGGGCGGCAGGTACAGGCTTGAAAGCAAACCCAGGTGGCGGCTGCGGTCGATCTCGTAAAGTTGCAGGTCTTCCACCACCTGATAGTCCGTACCGGCGGCATGCACCAGGCGTACCGGGTGGGTATCTGGGTAGACCGCGTTGAGCGTCAATTTGACATCCGCCGCCACCGCCCTCGAATAGATCTGGGCAATCAGCGCGGCGGTGCCGGGCGGGAAGGGCGGGTGGTGGCTGCGAGCCAGCTCCAACGCGTCCACCAACGCCAGTTGCGGGAAAGGATCAAGACCCAGCGCAACGAAGGACGGCTCCAGGAAGGACAGACCATCGATGACGCGCACCGGGATGCCCATTGCCTCTGCACGGCGGCGGATCTCCGGGCAGGTGGCTTCGGCGACGAACGGATGACCCGGCACGGCATAGGTTACGCCCTGCGGACGTTGCCCCAATGAAAGCACCTCCGCTATGATCTTTTCATACACCTGATCGAAGTCTTGCGACTCCTCATAGACCTGATCGAACGAGATTACCTTAAGGTTCGCCGGCAGGTCTGCCATTACCGGGTGTTGGCTGGTGCGCACATGCAGCTCGTCGGTATTTTCCAGCCAATTCCAGGCTGCGCGCGTGATAGCTGACGGTTCGCCGGGTCCCAGCCCCAGCAGGATGATGCCTTGATGTGAACGCGTACCCATATTAATGCTCCTGTGAGATTAAAGCCGCCTGTTCGTTCAGCCTGGTAGGGGCGAACGAACAGGAGCAATGGAACTGCATCTGGCGGGCGTTCGCCAGGGGTCTAGCGTTTGGTGTAGGTCGGTGCCTTGCGCGCCCGTTTGAGACCGGGTTTCTTGCGTTCCTTCACGCGCGCGTCGCGGGTCAGGAAACCGCCCTTACGCAGAGTGGCGATCAATTCGGGATTGAGCTTGACCAGCGCGCGAGCCACACCCAACTGCACCGCGCCCATCTGCCCATTGACCCCGCCGCCGTTCACTTTGACGGTCACATCCATACTGGCGGGTTCAAACCCGGCAACCTGCAACGGCGCAAAGATCTTTTCCTTGTCACCAATGCGGGTGAAATATTGGTCCAACGGTTTATCATTGACCGTGAACATGCCGTTGCCAGTGCCAAACACGCGTACACGTGCAGTAGCTTCCTTGCGACGACCGATGCCTTCGAAATATTGAACCGACATAGGCTCTCTCGACTCCTTTACAGAACCGGCTTGGGATCCTGGGCGGCATGGGGATGCTCATTACCCGTGTAGATCTTCAAGCGTTTGATCAAACGGCGTCCCAGTTTGTTGTGGGGCAACATCCCCCATACGGCGTGGCGGATGACCCGCTCGGGACGTCTTGCCATCATATCCTTCAACGTTGTTTCTGTGATACCGCCGGGGTAACCGGAAACCCGGTAGTACTTTTTCGTCTCCAAGCGTTTATTGGTGAAACGCAAGCCTTGGACATTGACGACGACGACGTAATCGCCCATATCCACACCCGGGGTAAAGGTGGGTTTATGTTTGCCCAATAAATAGGATGCAATCTTGGTGGTCAGGCGACCTAAACTCTGGTCCTGGGCATCCACCAGCACCCACTGGTTCTCGGGTTTTCCCTTGATGACGTAGGTTTTTTCCACGTTTACACTCCAAACTTCCTTATAATTCGTTCCAATTCACTTCTCCGGTCAACATCCGGATTTCTTTCTCACTGATCTGATACCGCACTTCTTCCAGGCATAAGCCGCTGGCTGGCGCCAGTCCGGGTGGCGGAACAACCTCTTGATCGAGCACTTCCACCAACCGGGCAGTTGTCAATCGCCCCTGCCCCACCCTGACCTGCAAGTACACCATGCGGCGCACCATATGGTACAGGAAAGCATTGGCGCTTACCCGATACCGCCAACCATCCGCCGTTTGCGTCCATTCGGAAGAATAGACGATGCGCATAGTGGAACCACCGGGTTTGGGTGGTTTACCGAGGGCGGCATAATCGCGCGCGCCGGTGAGCAGGGCAGCCGCCTGCCGCAGCAAGTCGCCATCCAAAGCAGGGTAAACGCGCCAGGCATAGCGATCTCGCAACGGATCGACCACAGGGCGGCAGTAGATCTCATAGCGGTACTGGCGCGCCCTGGCATCATAGCGGGGATGAAAATCCTCCCCAGCCAACGCAGCCGATTGAACTGCAATCCCGTGCGGCAGGGCGCTATCGAGGGCGCGCGCCAATGCATCCGGCGTGTGCTGCCAGTCGAGGTCAAAAGCAATCACCTGACCGGCGGCATGCACTCCGCTATCGGTCCTGCCGGCTGCCAGGATCGACCGTCCGCACCAGCCCAGGCGCCTTAGCGCCTGCTCGACCTCACCCTGCACGGTGCGTTTACTTCCCTGGCGTTGAAAGCCCTGAAAGTCCGTGCCATCGTAAGAAAGAATAATTTGGTAACGTGCCATTCCATTCCGCCCGGATGACGGAAAGGATCATTCCTCAACCAGTTCGATCAATACCATCTCTGCCGCATCACCAAGACGCGGACCCAACTGAAACATGCGGGTATAACCGCCATTGCGTTCTTCATAACGCGGGGCGATTTCATCGAATAACTTCCGCACGGTATCAGCATCATTGCCCAGACGGGCTGCCACCTGGCGGCGGGCGTTGACCTTGTCAACGTCGCTGCCTTTGATGCTGTTGCGTGCAATGGTAATCAGACGTTCGGCTTCGCCGCGGATGGACATCGCCTTCGCCCGGGTGGTTTGCATGCGTTCGTGGGTGAAGAACTGGCGAATCATGGTGCGGCGCAACGCCGTACGTTGGTCCTTGCTTCTTCCAAGTCTGTAGCCAGCCACTTGATGTCGCATCTCAAATTACTCCGTCTCTAATTCGTTTTTCAAGAAACCTTTTTCGGTCATCTTATCGCGCAATTCGTCCAGGCTCTTCTCGCCAAAGTTGCGGATCGACATGACCGCTTCATCACCTTTTTCGAGCAGCTCCAGCACATCACCCACCGTGATGATGCCGGTGCGTTTGAGCGAATTGAACACGCGAACCGAGAGGTCAAGATTCTCGATCGGGGTTTCGGCGGCTTCGCTGGAAAGTTTACTCGCGCTGCCTTCCTTCTCTATGCCCAACATCAGGATATCCTCATCGATACCCGAGATCAGGCGCAGGTGGTTGATCATATACTTGGAAGCGGCTGCCAATGCCTCCTCTGGTCGAATGGTGCCATCCGTCCAGATCTCCAACACCAGGCGGTCGTAATTGGTGGACTGCCCAACCCGCGCATTGGAGACATTGAAGTTGACCCGTCGTACTGGGGTGAAGATGGCATCCACCGGCAGTTCGCCAATCGGCGGACGACCGCCGCGGTCGTTGGCGGGCAGGTAACCGCTGCCGCGTTCCACGGTGAAATCGATCTCCAGGCGGGCATTCTTGTCATCCACTGTGAACAACGGCAGTTCCGGATTGACAATCTCCACTTCGGGTGGCGTCTGGATATCTGCCGCGGTCACTTCGCCGGCGCCGCGCACTTCGAGGTGCATGTGGGCGTTCTCGACATCGAATAATTTCAACCGAATCTGCTTGACCTGCAGCATGACCTGGATGACGTCCTCGCGTACGCCAGGGATGTCACTGAACTCGTGCAGGACATCGATGACGCGAATGGACGTGATGGCAGCACCCTGGAGCGAGGCTAATAGCACACGGCGCAGTGAGTTGCCAAGCGTCACGCCATAGCCGCGCTCAAGCGGACTGATGACGAATTTGCCGTAATTGCGGGCTTCCGCTTCGCGCTGTACCTGGGGTGTTACCATGTTTGTCAAAACATTCATTCAATCCTCCCGCACACCATCGGCGGTGTGCTGTGGAAATCATCCTTAGCGCGAGTAATACTCAACGATCAACTGCTCATTAAGATTGCCGTCGATCTCGGCGCGCTCCGGTAATCGGAGAACGCGTCCGCTCAGGCTTTTGACATCCCGATCCAACCAGGAGGCGCAGTTGCGCTTGGCTGCCAGATCCGGCAATTCCTTGAACAACGTGGTGGCGCGGGAACCTTCGCGCACTTCCAGTACATCGCCAGGTTTGAGAACCATCGAGGGAATATCGGTGCGGCGTCCATTGACCACGAAATGCCCGTGTGTCACCATTTGCCGCGCCTGCCCGCGATTCTCTGCCATACCCATGCGGTAAACCACATTATCCAACCGTGTTTCCAGGGTTTGCAGCAAATTCAAACCGGTCATGCCGCGTTTGCGCAGCGCGACGCTGAAGTAGCGGCGGAACTGGCGTTCCAGAATTCCATACACCCGGCGTGCCTTCTGTTTGGCGCGCAACTGACGGGCATAGTCCGACTGGCGGTCGCTACGTCCCTGGTTGGTCTTGCCGTGTTCGCCTGGCGCGTAACTGCGCCGTTCGAACGCGCATTTAGGGGTGAGGCAACGCTCACCCTTCA
The DNA here is from genome assembly GCA_013177815.1 of Anaerolineae bacterium. Lineage (GTDB taxonomy): Bacteria > Chloroflexota > Anaerolineae > Anaerolineales > Anaerolineaceae > JABLXM01. The sequence continues at coordinate 25,472 of JABLXM010000028.1, forward strand.
ACATCAATTTTTCACCTTCTCGCCGGCAAAGTTTACAAGCCGGACCAATATATCTTGCCATATAGACCCTCTCTCTTAAACGCGGCGTTTTTTGGGTGGTCGGCAGCCGTTATGAGCCACCGGCGTGATATCCGCGATCGAACGCACTTTGACCCCGGTCGACTGGATGGCGCGGATAGCAGACTCCCTGCCAGGTCCAGGACCTTTGACGATCAGGTCGATCTCCTGGACGCCCATCGACATGGCAACTTTCATCGCCTGCTCTGCTGCAAGGCGCGCTGCGAAGGGTGTGCTCTTGCGCGAGCCTTTGAAGCCGGCTGATCCAGAGGATCCCCAGCAGACCGTGTTACCCTGTGGGTCGGTGATGGTTACGATCGTGTTGTTGAAGGACGCGAACACGTGCACCTGCGCAGATGACAGACTGCGTTTGCTCTTTCGCGCGGTGGTGCTGCGTCTTGTCGAACGTACATTCTGAGCCATATATTCTCACTCCAAATCGTGTCATTCAGATAGACCATGCCTTGCACACGACCGGGGAGCCGCTGGGAGGAGGGCTCCCACCCCGATGCACGCAAGGCGCGGTCATTATTTCTTGGCGGCTCCACGGCGGCGTCCGCGACCGGCAACCGTGCGCTTCGGACCCTTGCGGGTGCGGGCGTTGGTGCGGGTGCGTTGACCGTTGACCGGTAAATTGCGGCGGTGGCGCAGACCGCGATAACAACCGATCTCCACCAGTCGCTTGATGTTCATTTGAACTTCGCGCCGCAGGTCGCCTTCGACCTTGTAACTTTTTGTGATGAAATCGCGCATCAAATTGGTATCCGACTCGGTCAGATCTTTGACCCGGATATCGGGGTTCACCTGCGTGCCAGCCAGAATCTCGCGGGCGCGGGTCGGACCTATGCCATAGATATAGGTCAAGGCAATTTCAATGCGCTTATTGCGCGGTAGATCGACACCTTCAATTCTCGCCATTCTTCTATCCCTGTCGTTGTTTATGCTTCGGATTATCGCAAATTACAAATAAAATGCCGCGTCGTTTGACGATCTTGCACTTCGCGCAACGTTTCCGAATGGATGTTGATACTTTCATACTCGTTACCTCCAAACCAACCGAACCGGCATTAATAGCCAAAGTTTAAATTATACCGTTGACCTGTCTCATTGTCCAGATAAGTCCCACGGATTCAGCCCATCTTTCAACTGGGTCAGGATGAGGGGACCATTCTCCGTGACGGCAGCGGTGTGTTCGAAATGCGCCGTCAACGAGCCATCCAGCGAAGAGACCGTCCATTCGTCCGCCAACACGCGCGTACGCGGCGTACCCACCAATACCATCGGCTCGATCGCGATGGTCATACCCACTTTCAACGCCATACCACGACCGCTGATGCCGTAATTCGGCAACTGCGGACCTTCGTGCATCGCCTGCCCCACCCCGTGCCCCGTGTACTCGCGGGTGACGTGAAAACCGCGGCTTTCGGCGCATTCCTGGATGGCAGCGGAGACATCGCCAACCCGGTTGCCCACAACCAGGTGCGCGATGCCGGTCATCAGTGCGTCACGAGTGGCATCCAGCAAACGCTGCGCCAGTTCAGAGATCTCGCCAACCCCGGCGGTGAATGCCGAATCACCCACATAACCCTGGTAAAACGTACCGCAATCCATGCTGACGATATCGCCTGCGCGCAGTTTGCGCGCACTTGGGATGCCGTGCACCAGTTCGTTGTTCACGCTGATGCAGGTGCTGGCAGGGTACGGATACGGTCCGGGATAATTCTTGAAGGGAGAGGTCACGCCATACTTCTTCAGGACTTCCTCGGCAGCCGCGTTCATATCCGCGGTGGTGACCCCGGGGCGAATGATCGCCCGTGCAGCCGCCAACGCCTCGGCGTTGATGCGCCCTGCCTCCCGCATGATGGCGAGTTCCTTGGCATTCTTGAGCGTTATCTGACGATCCCAGCTCATGATTGGGCAGCTCCCAGATGCTGCATCAATTCGCGCGAGACATCATCGATCGGCAGTGTACCGTCGATCTCTACCAGTGCGCCTTTCTGGCGGTAATGCACCAACAGCGGCGCAGTCTGGTTCAGGTAGACCTCGATACGACGGCGAACGGTCTCCGCTTTATCATCGTCTCTTTGGTAAAGTTCCGAACCATCCATATCGCATTTGCCTGCCACCTTGGGCGGATTATACTTCTCGTGATACACATGCCCGGCTGCACGGCAAGACCAGCGCCCGCTCAACCGCTCGATCAACACGTCCATGGGAACGTTGATATACGGCGCAACACTTACATTGCCGCCGAACTCCGACAGCATCGCTTCCAATGCCTCTGCTTGTGCAGGTGTGCGCGGAAAGCCATCCAACAGCGCACCGTTCTTGCAATCCGGTCGCTGCAAGCGGTCGCGCACCATCGCGATGGTGACATCATCCGGCACCAGCTCGCCCCGGTCCATGAAGCCCTTGGCAAGCATGCCCAATTCCGTCTTGGCGCTCAGGTTCTCCCGAAACAGGTCACCGGAGGAAACATGCGCCAAACCCAGCCTTTCGGCAGCCAGTTTTGCCTGCGTCCCTTTTCCGGCGCCGGGTGGTCCCAGTAGAACGAAATAAGTCGCCATGTTAACTCACCCTTTGATCAGACTCTCGTCGTAGCCATGCAATTTCAGCTCTGTTTCGATGATGGTGAAAGTATCACGCACCACACCGACCACGATGAGCAGCCCAGCCGCCGAGATCAACAACAAACCGGAAGACTGCGTCCCAACCGGCAGGATCAATCCCAGCACGAATGGCAGCACCGCAACCACGCCCAGGAACAACGCGCCAGGCAGCGTGATACGCCGCTGCACCTTGGTCAGGTATTTTTGGGTGGGTGCGCCCCGCATCACGCCCGGGATCTGGGCGCCCTGGCGTTTCAAATTTTCGCCGTAATTCTGTTGGGCAAACAACACATCCGTATAGAAGAAGGTGAAGACGACCACCATCAGGAAATAGATGACCGAATACCACAAGTTACCGCCGCCGAAGGTTTGCGTGATGCCTTGCGCCAGGTTTGCCAACCACGGCGTTTTAGAGTTAATGAAGTAACTGGCGACGATAGCGGGGAAGGTCATCAATGATTGCGCGAAGATGAGCGGGATCATGCCTGCCATATTGACCATCAAAGGCAGCGTGCTGCGCACCGGCATCGACATGCGGTTGCCCACCCGCCTGCCGGGGAACATCACCGGAACGTGGCGGCGACCCTGTTGGACAAAAACGATGGCGAAGATGATCAGTAGCAGCAGCGCCAGGATGACCAGCAACAGCCACCAGCCATTGACGGCGTCGCTGAGAATCGACAGGATATTCCCCGGAATCTGGGCGACAATACCGGCAAAGATGATCAAAGATAAACCCTGGTTGGGGATGCCATATTCGCTGATGAGTTGTCCCATCCAGATGCCGAACATCGTCCCTGCCACCATCGAAAAGAGGGTTGCCAAAGTTGGCAGCAGCGCCTCGCCGGTGAAACCATAATTCATCAAGATCGATTGCCCGCCGGCGAACGAATTGAAGATGTTGATCTGCCCAACGGCTGAAAGAGCTGCCATCGGAACGGTCAGGATGACCGTCCAGCGTTCCTGGAACTTTTGACCCTCGCGCGGGTCTTCTTTCATCCTGCGCTCGAGCGCCGGAATGATGGGCACCAGCAGTTGGATGATGATCTGCGCCGTGATGTAGGGGTAAACGCCCATCGCCAGCACCGAGAAATTCGAGACGGTGCCGCCGGAGAGCAAATCCAATAAATTGAAGAGGTTGCCAGCCGCGCCCGCCGTTTGTGATAACTGGGTCAACACTTCGCGGTTGATGCCAGGCACGGGAATATTGGCAGCCAGGCGATATATCGCCAACAGAAGAAGCGTGATCAACAGCTTTTTCCGGATATCTTCAGATTTCCATAGGTAGCGCCAGGCTGAACGCTTCATGCGTAGAACTCCTTTTCCTTATGCCGATCTTCAACCGATGATTTCAACACTGCCACCGGCGGCTTCGATCTTGGCTTTGGCTGACTGGCTGGCGCGATGTACGCGAACTTTGAGGGCAACCTTGACTTCGCCACGTCCAAGTAGCGCAACCGGGTTCGAATTCTTGTGCAGCATGTTGTTCTCCGCCAGCAATTCTGGTGTGATCTCGGTCTTGGCTTTGAACCTGGATAACTGGCTCAGGTTGATCTCGTTGTAGGTTACCTGGTTGGGCGGGGTGAAGCCCTCGCCACGCATGAACGGCAGTCGCCGGTAGAACGGCAAATTACCACCCTGCCGGTACAGGTTGCCGCCCTGACCGGAACGGGAGCCTTCACCTTTGGTGCCGCGACCAGCCGTCTTACCCTGACCTGCAGAAATGCCGCGACCCTTGCGCTTGCGTTCTTTCTTGGAGCCGTAGTTTGGCATCAGTTCGTTCAGTTTCATGCTGCTTCCTGTCCTTCAACTTTCACAAGGTGAGCCACCAGCGCGATCATACCGCGTATCACGGGCGTGTCGTTGTGTTCGACAGTTTGGTTCAGGCGGCGAAAGCCCAACGCTTTGATGGTCGCTTTGTGCCGGTTCGAATAACCAATGGCGCTTTTCACCTGCGTAATGCGCAACTTCTTTTCGGCGGTTTTTTTCTTACTTGGCATGCTTCCTCCGCTCCCAGAAGGGGGTCAATTCCTCCACTGGTTTACCGCGCCGGGCTGCCTCCTCACTGGCATTCTTGAGGTTATCCAACGCCGCAAAGGTGGCTTTGACCACGTTCAGAACGTTGGCGCTGCCCAAGGATTTGGTGAGGATATCGCGGATGCCGGCTGACTCGAGGACGGCGCGCACTGCACCTGCCGCGATCACGCCGGTACCAGCCGAAGCGGGTTTCAACAGAACCACGGCGCCGCCGATCTTGCCGGTCACTTCGTGGGGAATGGTTGTCTTGAATGTCGAGATCATACGCATATTCTTACGCGCCTGTTCACTGGCTTTGCGCATGGCATCCGGAACAGCATTGGCTTTACCAACACCCAGACCGACCTTGCCGTTGTTGTCGCCAACCACCAGCGCAACGCGGAACTGGAAGCGCCGCCCGCCTTTGACCACTTTTGCCACGCGGGCGATCTCGATCACGCGTTCGTCATAAATCTGTTCTTCTATCGGTGTATATTCCATGTTTCTCTCTCTCAAGGTCTCTTTAGCGACCGTCTTAGAAATCCAGACCTGATTTGCGTGCGGCTTCGGCAAGCGCCTTCACCCGACCAATGTATTGGAAACCACCCCGGTCGAAAACAACTTTCTGGATACCCTTGGCTTTGGCGCGTTCTGCCACCGCCTGTCCAACGGTCTCCGCTTGCTGGACCTTGGTCTGACCCTTCATCTTCTTGCGCAATTCGTGGTCGATACTGGAAGCCGATACCAGGGTCACGCCGTCCTGGTCATTAATGACCTGGGCGTAGATATCGGACAGGCTTCGGAAAACGCTCAGACGTGGCTTATCAGCCGTGCCGGAGACGTATTTGCGCACCCGGACATGCCTGCGGATCCGTGCTTTGCTTCGATTAGATTTTCCCATGTGTCACCTACTTCGTCGCCTTCCCAGCTTTACCTGCCTTGCGGCGGATATATTCGCCCTGATAGCGAATGCCTTTGCCCTTGTAAGGTTCGGGCGGACGGATCTTGCGGATATCAGCCGCCAACTGCCCAAGCGCTTCACGATCGATGCCCATGATCTTCACCTGGCGCGCCTTGGTATCCACCTCGAAAGTGATGCCATCCGGCGGTACGACCACCACCGGGTGCGAGTATCCAACATACAACACCAGGTTATTGCCATCCATGTCTGGACGATAACCCACGCCATCGATTTCCAGCACCCGCGTAAAACCGTCGCTGACGCCGGTGACCATGTTCTGGATCAGCGCCCGGGTGGTGCCATGCAGGGAACGCTCTTGTGGCTGATCCGAATTGCGTCGCACGACCACCTGGTTGTCCTCCAGGGCAATGTCGATCATCGACGAAAAGCCCCGGCTCATTTCACCTTTGGGACCCTTGACGGTGACCTGTGAACCATCGATGTTCACCTGCACGCCGCCCGGGACCGCGATTGGCATTTTTCCTATACGAGACACTTTCTTCTACCTCCTCACCCGTCGTCCTACCAGACCTTGCACAGGAGCTCGCCGCCCACGCCCAACTGGCGGGCACGTTGCCCGGTCATCACGCCTTTGGGCGTGGACAGGATGGCAACACCCAAACCGGAAAGCACCCAGGGGATATCCTGTTTGCGGGTGTAGATGCGCCTGCCGGGTCGGCTGATGCGCTGCACGCCGGTAATGACCGGTTTACGGTTGCGCCGTTCACCAGTGTACTTCAACCGGATGCGCAGGGTGATGTGTGACGGGCGATCTTCCGCAGTCACTTCGTCAAAGCCTTCGATGAACCCCTCCTCTTTAAGGATGCGGGCAATCTCAACTTTCAACTTTGAACTCGGCATGGCGACCAGGCTATGACCGGAGATCAAACCATTCCTTATTCGGGTCAACATATCAGCAATCGGATCATTTACACTCATACCTAGGCTCTCCGATCTATCATTACCAGGAAGATTTCGTCACGCCGGGGATCTGACCTTCCAGCGCCAAATTGCGGAAACATATCCTGCACAGTCCAAAACGGCGGATGTAGCCGCGCGGTCGACCACAAACTTTGCAGCGGTTGCGTACCATATTGCTGTGTTTCCGCCGCATTTCACGATAAGTCATGCATTTTTTTGCCATATCATTCCTTCCTGAAAGGCATGCCCAGCATCGATAACAGCAATCGTGCTTCATCGTCCGAATTGGCTGATGTCACGATGGTAATCTCCATGCCGCGTATCTTGTCGATCTTGTCGTATTCGATCTCGGGGAAGATGATCTGTTCGCGCAACCCCAGGGTGTAATTACCGCGACCATCGAACGCCTCTGCCGAAATGCCGCGGAAATCGCGTACGCGGGGAAGAACAATGTTGATCACGCGGTCCAGGAAAGCCCACATACGTTCACCACGCAGGGTCACTTTGGCGCCAATGGCGCGTCCTTCGCGCAATTTGAAATTGGCGATGCTCTTGCGCGCCTTGGTGATAATCGGCTTCTGACCGGTGATCTGCATCAGGTCCCCAGAGGCAGCATCCAGCACCTTGGTGTTATCCAATGCTTCGCCCAAGCCGATGTTGACCACCACCTTTTCGATGCGCGGCACCTGCATGATCGAATGCAAGTTGAGCCCTTTCATCAAAGCCGGCGTCACTTCTTCGAGATATTGTTTTCTTAACTTATTCATCCATTTAACTCCCGATCGGCTAGCCGTCGATGACCGAATCGCATTTCTTGCAAATGCGCTGGAGGCTCTCTCCACCGCGCGAAAGACCGACGCGCGTGAGCTTGTTGCACTTCGGGCATACCAGCATGACGTTGGACAGCGCGATCGATCCCTCGAACCGCACCATGCCCGGGTTGACAGTGCGCCCCTGAGCCTGAACCTGGCGCTGGTGTTTGGCGACCATATGCACGCCCTGCACGACGACGCGGTTGGTTTCGGGCAGTACTTTGATCACTTCGCCGCGCTTGCCTTTATCATCACGGCGCCCGTTGATCACTTCCACGGTATCACCTTTTCGAATTTTGACTTTCATGCCACTAACTCCTCAACCTTAGCACCTAGATGACCTCTGGCGCCAGGGAAACGATCTTCGTGAACCCTTTTTCACGTAATTCGCGTGCCACCGGACCGAAAATACGCGTACCTTTGGGATTCTCTCCATCCGCATCCAGGATGACTGCCGCGTTGTCGTCAAAACGGATCGACGAGCCATCTTCACGGCGCCATTCCTTGGTGCATCGCACCACCACTGCCTTGACGACGTCGCTCTTCTTGACCGAGCCCTGCGGCGTCGCCGATTTGACTGTGGCAACCACAACATCACCAACGCTGCCGTAATAACGCTTGGAACCGCCCAGGACGTGGATGACAAGTATTTCGCGCGCGCCGGTGTTATCGGCAACATTCAAGCGAGATTCCTGCTGGATCATGCCCTATGCTCCTTCAACCACATCCGCACCGGTGCTGCTGCGAATGATCTTTTCGACCACCCAGCGCTTGTGTGCAGAGATCGGTTTGCTTTCAACGATTTGAACCTGGTCTCCGATCTGACTGCCAAGTTCATCATGCGCCATGACCTTGTGGGTGGCATGGATCACTTTCCGGTACAGCGGGTGCCGGAAGGTGCGTCGGATGACGACCACCACGGTCTTGGTCATCTTGTCACTGGTGACAACACCAACCATGCGACGACGAGTGTTCATTCTTTACTTTCCTCCTGCCCAGCCAGTTCACGTTCGCGTAAAACCGTTTCGAGCTGCGCAATCGATCGGCGCACTTTTGGAAGACGGCTGGTATCGGTCAACTGCCCGGTGACAAATTGGAACCGCAAATTCATCAGCTCCTGGCGGGTATCATCCAGTTTGGTCGCCAACTGCTCGTTGGTCATGATGCGGATCTCAGAAAGTTTCATGCTTGTTCTCCCTCCGTCATCTCATGCCGACGGACGATCTTGGTGCGAATGGAGAATTTGTAGGAAGCCTGGTGCAGCGCTTCCAAAGAAACCTGTTCCGGCAATCCCGAGATCTCAAAAATGACGCGACCGGGTTTGACCACCGCCACCCAATATTCCACGTTACCTTTACCTTTACCCATACGGGTTTCGGGCGGTTTCTGGGTATAGGGTTTATCCGGAAAAATGCGAATCCAGAATTTACCGCGCCTGCGCATCACGCGCACCAGGGCACGCCGGGCGGCTTCGATCTGGCGGGCTGTTACCCAGCCAGGCTCCAACGCCTGCAGCCCGAAGTCCCCAAAGGTGACCTCCGCACCGCGGCTCGCCTTGCCGGTCATTCTTCCCCGCATTTGCTTGCGGTATTTTACGCGTTTCGGCATTAACATAATCGTTACCTCTTATTACTCACCGGAAATATTCCGGCGGGATTATTCACTGACGTAAACACCCTCGGTGGGTTCGACCTTCTCTTCGGCGTGAGGCAGCACTTCGCCCCGGTAGATCCAAACTTTGATGCCGATCTGACCATAAGTGGTCAGCGCTTCGGCGCGGGCAAAATCGATATCCGCTCGCAAAGTCTGTAGCGGCACCTGCCCCTCGCGCAAAACGACCGTGCGCGCCATCTCTGCGCCGCTCAGCCGCCCCGAGACAATGACCTTGACGCCCAGCGCGCCCTGGCGTAGCGCCTGCTGAATGGCGCGTTTCATCGCCCGGCGATACCCCACCCGGCGCTGGATCTGACCGGCGATGTTCTGTGCCACCAACAACGCATCCATATCCGGGTTTTTGATCTCTTTGATCTCGAGGTCGACCTTTTTTCCCACCAGCGCTTCCAATTCCTGGCGGATGACCTTGACATTTTCGCCTTTGCGACCGATCAAAACGCCGGGTTTGGCGGTGTTGACGGATACCTTGACCTTGCCGGGGAAACGCTCAACTTCCACCAGGGAAATGCCCGCTTTGGCGGTATTTTCCTGCACCCGTTTCATCACATCGGCATCCGCGCCGCCCCTGCCGCTGGTGCTGGTGGTTTTCCTGGCTTTGCTCAGGAAGATATCGCGAATGGCAATATCCTGGTGGAGTTGATCGCGGTATTCATTCCCTTCGGCGAACCAACGCCCTTCCCAGGGTTTGATGATATTCAGGCGAAAACCAATCGGATGTACTTTACGTCCCATAATCTATACGATTCCTCTCTTCGTCCCGGCGATCATTCCCGCTCCCGCAGGATAACCGTGATGTGCGACGCGCGTCGCAGAATCGGTTTGAAGCGTCCGCGGGCGCCGAACCTGCGCCATTTCCGCGTGGGGGCTTCATCCGCTGTGATGGCATGGATATAAAGATCATCGCGGCTGATGCCAAAATTCTCTTCAGCGTTAGCAACCGCCGATGCCACCAATTTGTGTACGTGGCGGGCAGCCACCCGGGGGGTGAATTTGAGCACATTCAAGGCTTCCACCGCCGGTTTGCCGCGAACCGCATCGATCACCAGACGGGTTTTCTGGGCGGAGACACCACAATAACTTAGACGGGCACGGATATCTGCTGCCATGATCGATTACCTCTTCTTGGATGATTTTTCGGCAACATGACCGCGGAACAAGCGGGTTGGTGCAAATTCTCCCAAACGGTGCCCGACCATGTTCTCTGTGATATAGATCGGTACATGGCGCCGACCATCATGCACTGCGATGGTATGCCCCACCATCTGTGGGAAGATGGTGCTTGCCCGGCTCCAGGTACGGATGACTTTTTTTTCATTTCGTTCATTCATCACTTCGATCTTCTTGAGCAATCTCGGTTCGATGAATGGACCTTTCTTTAGCGACCGTGACATAAATGCTGTCCTTTCTTACTCGCCTGCATACTTGCGACCGCGCCTATTTGCGCCGCCGGACAATGTACTTATCCGATGACTTATTACGACGGGTCTTATAACCTCGGGTCGGACGACCCCAGGGGGATTTCGGTCCTGGCATACCAGCAGGTTGACGCCCTTCACCACCGCCATGCGGATGATCGCGTGGGGTCATGGCAGTACCGCGCACCGCCGGGCGAATACCCATGTGGCGTTTGCGCCCCGCCTTGCCGAGTTTGATATTGCCATGCTCGACATTGCCAAGTTGTCCAATCGTGGCGTAACACTGCTGCAACACCAGGCGAACCTCTCCTGAGGGCAGGCGTATTTGGGCGTAATCGCCTTCTTTCGCCAGCAACTGAGCCGATCCGCCGGCAGATCGCACGATCTGCCCGCCTTTGCCGGGCTTCAACTCGATGTTATGAATGGTGGTGCCCATCGGGATATTGGCGATCGGCAGGGAATTGCCGGGGCGAATCTCTGCCTCCGGACCGGATAACACCCGGTCGCCGACCCGTATGCCAACCGGCGCCAGGATGTAGCGCTTTTCGCCATCGGCATAAACCAGCAGCGCCAGCCGGGCGGTGCGGTTGGGGTCGTACTCGATCGCGGAGACCTTCGCCGGAATACCCGTTTTATCGCGCTTGAAATCCACGATACGGATATACTGCCGATTGCCGCCGCCCTGGTGCCGCACTGTGATGCGACCCTTGTTATTGCGCCCGGCATTGTTCTTGCGAATGACGATCAGCGAACGTTCTGGAGACTTTTTGGTGATCTCCTCGAAGGTATAACTGGTCATTCCCCTTTGACCGGGAGTGGTGGGTTTGTAAATTTTAACAGCCATTACTCAACACCTTCAAAAATCGGTATACGGTCTTCCGGCGCCAGTGTGACGATGGCTTTCTTGAAGCCGCTCTCACGGACGCGCAGTCTGCGGCTGCGAGCCCGGCGGGTACGTTTGGCGGGCACATTGATGATATTGACGTTCAACACCTGCACCTCGAACAACTTTTCGACCGCGTCTTTGACCATGGTGCGGGTGGCATCACCCGTCACTTCAAAGACGTACTGGTGCAACTTGCTGACCTGGTAATTGCTTTTCTCTGTCACCAGCGGTCGGCGGAGGATATCATAGATCGTGGTCATCTCTCTCTCCTACTCCAGGTTGTCCTTGATGACATCCAGCGCAGCCAGTGGGATCAACAACTTGTCGAAGAACAGCAGGTCGCGAATGTTCAAGTAATTGGCGAGCAGCACCTTGGCATCCGGAATGTTATTGGTGGAGCGGTAAATACTCTCGTAGGCGTCCCTCTCCGGTACCAGGATGAGCGCACTTGCATCGCCAACCAACGCGTTCAACGCGCTTGCCATCAGTTTCGTCTTGGCTTCATTCAATTTCAGTTCATCGATCACAACGATCGACTGTTCAACCGCTTTGACACTCAAAGCGGAACGCAGCGCGGCGCGGCGCATCTTGCGCGGCATACTCTGTTCGTAGCTGCGCATGTGCGGCGTAAAGATCTTGCCGCCGCCTTTCCACTGCGCGGCGCGCGTGGAACCCTGCCGGGCGCGACCGGTGCCTTTTTGACGCCAGGGCTTGCGCCCTCCGCCAGCCACTTCGCCGCGTACTTTGGTCTCGTGCGTACCCAGGCGGGCGTTCGCCATCTGGCGTACGTGTGCCTGGTGCATCAGGTCGACTTTTATCGGGGCTTCGAAGATCGCTTGCGGCAGTTCAACCGTGCTGACCTTCTTGCCTTTCATGTTATAGACATTCACTTCCATGATCACATCGCTCCCTTTACAGGAAAGGTTTCCTCACGATCCATCCGGGGGATCACTGTTTGCGGGCTTCCTTGATAACAACCAAACCATTGCGCGGACCTGGCACGGCGCCGCGAACAGCGAGCAGGTTGCGCTCGCCATCAACCAGCGCGACCTTCAGGTTCTGCGCCGTGACGCGGTCATTGCCCATGTGACCCGGACCACGCGCCCCTTTGTATACCCGCCCCGGCGTTGTGCCGGAACCGCGGGAGCCGGGCGCGCGCAGGCGGTCAGATTGACCGTGCGTCTTGGGACCACCACGGAAGTGGTAACGTTTGACACCGCCCTGAAAACCGCGCCCTTTGCTGGTACCGATCACGTCAACGTGATCACCAACCGTAAAGGCGTCCGCCACTTTGATGGTGTCACCTTCTTTGACATCAGCGTTCTTCGAGCGAATCTCGCGCAAGAAGCGCAGCGGCGGAATATTGTTGCCTTTGAGATGTCCCATTTCACCGCCGGTCAGGCGCTTGGGCTTCACCTCTTCGAACCCCAGTTGGATGGCAGTATAGCCGTCCTTCTCCGGTAAGCGCACCTGGGTAACAAAACATGGCCCAGCTTCGATCAACGTCACGGGGATTGCCGCCCCGTTCTCATCGAAAATCTGGGTCATGCCGATTTTCTTTCCAATCAGCCCTTTTAACATCTCTGTTTTCTCCTTCATACATATTTCATCGAGACTGTCAGTCTGGGCAGTGCTGCATCATCTCGTATGGCGGGCAGTAAACCCGGCGGCTGCTACATTCCCAATTTGGTATCGTGTGCAGGCAGCCTTGTTCTTGCGCCGCTTCTGGGTTCGCCCTGTTGGGCAAACCGACTGAGTATATCACAAGATCATGATCCTGACCAGATATTCACGCCAATTGATGGCAATTTACCTGACCGTTCCGCCAAGCGCCGGAAGGTGGATCGATCCGTTCTCACTTGTTAAGACGTCCAGGGCAGCGTAACACCTTGCCATCTGGAACGCCCGGGGGTGATTCCAATCCATCCCAGTTCGAGATGGTCGTTCATCACGCCCCGCCGATTCTCCGGTAGGCTAACCCGCCAGAGAACCATGCGATCTGACCGGTCTAGATTTTTATTTCGATATCGACACCGGCAGGCAGGTTCAACCGCATGAGCATATCGATCGTCTTCGAGTCCGGGTCCAAAACATCGATCAGACGGTTGTGGGTGCGAATCTCGAAGTGTTCGTGCGAGTCCTTGTCGATGAAGGTCGACCGACGGACGGTGAAGCGCTCCAATTTGGTGGGCAACGGCACAGGTCCAACCACCTGGGCGCCGCTGCGTTCAGCCGTCTCCACGATCCGCTTGGCGGACTGGTCCAGAACGCGATGATCATATGCTTTTAGCCGGATACGAATTCGTTGTTTCGCCATTAATCACCTAAGCCAATATTTTTGTAATCACGCCAGCGCCGACGGTCAGACCGCCTTCGCGAATGGCGAACTTCGAGCCTTGCTCCAACGCCACCGGCACGATCAATTCCACCGTAAACGCCACGTTGTCACCCGGCATCACCATCTCCACACCTTCCGGCAGCGTCACCACACCCGTCACATCCATCGTCCGGATGTAGAACTGGGGGCGATACCCCGTGAAGAATGGCTTATGACGCCCTCCCTCGTCCCGTTTCAAGATATACACGCTGCTCTCAAACTTGGTGTGCGGCGTGATGCTCCCCGGTTTGGCTATCACCATCCCGCGTTCTACATCCGTCCGCTCCACACCGCGCAGCAGCAGCCCGCAGTTATCCCCTGCCATGCCCTCGTCCAGCAGTTTGTGGAACATCTCCACCCCCGTGCACACCGACGACATGCTCTTCTCTCTCAAACCTACGATCTCCACCGGATCCCCAACTTTGATCTTGCCACGATCCACGCGCCCCGTCACCACCGTCCCCCGTCCTTTGATCGAGAACACGTCCTCCACCGGCATCATGAACGGTTTGTCCACCGCCCGCACCGGCTCCGGTATGTAGCTGTCCACCACTTCCAACAGTTCTTTGATGCACGCGTATTCCGGCGCGTCCGGATCCGTCGAGGTGCTCTCCAATGCTGCCAGCGCACTCCCACGCACGATCGGCGTGTCGTCCCCAGGAAACCCGTAGCCGTTCAACATCTCCCGCAGTTCCAACTCCACCAATTCCAGCAGTTCCGGATCGTTCATCTGGTCGATCTTGTTCAGAAACACTACGATGCTCGGCACTTCCACCTGACGCGCCAGCAATACGTGCTCCTTCGTCTGCGGCATCGGACCGTCCGGCGCTGCCACCACCAGAATCGCACCATCCACCTGCGCCGCCCCCGTGATCATGTTCTTGATGTAGTCCCGGTGCCCAGGCATGTCCACGTGCGCATAGTGCCGGTTCGGCGTCTGGTACTCTACATGCGCAATGTTGATCGTGATCCCCCGCGCTTTTTCTTCCGGCGCGTTGTCGATCTGGTCGTACGCCTTGAATTCCGCATTCCCAAAGAACTGGCAGTATTTCGTGATGGCTGCCGTCAATGTCGTCTTCCCGTGGTCGATGTGCCCCATCGTCCCAACGTTCAGATGCGGCTTGCTGCGGTCAAATTTCTGCTTCGCCATGAATGCTCTTCTCCTTAAGTGGGTATGACTCTCAGCCCTTACGGGATGAATAATTTAAGATCTTTTCCGCTACGCTGTCCGAAACCGGCGCGTAGTGATCGAATTCCATTGAAAACACGCCGCGCCCCTGCGTGGCAGATCGCAATTCCGTGGCATACCCGAACATCTCTGCCAGCGGCACCAGGGCACGAGCAGATTGGGCGTTGCCCGGGCGCATATCGATGCCCAGGATGCTGCCGCGCCGCGAGTTCAATTGCCCCAACACATCGCCCAGGTACTCCTCGCCGACGATCACTTCCACTTTCATGATCGGCTCAAGCAAGACCGGCGCGCCTTTTTCGATACCTTCCTTGAAGGCAAACACCGCCGCCATCTTGAACGCCATTTCGCTCGAATCGACTTCGTGGTAGGAGCCATCCACCAGCGTTACCTTGAGATCCGCGATGGGATAGCCAGCCAGCACACCGGTCTCGGCAGCCTCCATAACGCCTTTTTCTACCGCCGGGATGTACTCCCGTGGGATCGAACCGCCGGTGATCTTATCTTCGAAGACCACACCGCTGCCGCGCTCCAGCGGCTCAATATTGAACACCACGTGCCCATATTGACCGTGACCGCCGGTCTGCTTGATGTACTTATAGTTGAGGTTGTTGACGCTGCGGGTGATGGTCTCGCGGTAGGATACCCGCGGTCGACCAATGTTCGCCTGCACGCGAAATTCGCGCAGCATGCGGTCGACGATCACATCCAGGTGCAATTCGCCCATGCCGTCAATCAGGGTCTGGTTGGTGGCTTCATCCGTCCGCACGCGGAAAGTTGGATCTTCCTCTGCCAGTTTGCGCAGGGCTTCTGCCATCTTATCCTGATCGGCGCTGGTCTTGGGTTCGATTGCGACCGAGATGACCGGTTCTGGGAATTGAATGCGTTCCAGCACGATCGGGTCGTGCTGCTCGCATAGCGTATCGCCGGTGAAACTGTCCTTGAGACCGATGACAGCGGCAATATCGCCGGCGTAGACCTCAGTGACATCCTCTCGCCGGTCGGCATACATGCGCAACAGGCGACCGATGCGTTCTTTCTTGTGTTTACCCGGGTTGTAGACCATCACACCCTGTTTGATCACGCCGGAATAGACGCGGAAATATGCCAGCCGCCCCACATATGGGTCGGTGACGATCTTGAACACCAGTGCGCTCAACGGCGCGTCGTCGCTCGGCGGGCGGGTTACTTCATCGCCTTTATCCGGGTGAACACCCTTGACATCCGGAACATCCAGCGGCGATGGCAGGTAATCTACCACCGCGTCCAGCAGCGGTTGCACGCCTTTGTTCCGCAATGAGGAACCGCAAAAGACCGGTGTGGCTTTGTTGGCGATGACTGCTTTCCGCAGCCCTGCCACCAACGCTTCGACCGTGATCTCTTCCTCCTGGAGGAATTTGACCGTCAGGTCATCGTCCAATTCTGCGATCTTTTCGACCAGGTTGGCGCGTTGCAGTTCCACCTCGTCCGCAAGGTGCGCCGGCACTGCCACCGTTTCAAATTCCTTGCCCAGTTCGTCTTTCCAGATGAAAGCCTGGCGCGTTAGTAGATCCACCACGCCGGTAAATTCAGCTTCACGACCGATCGGCAACTGCATCGGGATGGGGTTGGCGCCCAATCGCT
The DNA here is from genome assembly GCA_013177815.1 of Anaerolineae bacterium. Classification (GTDB taxonomy): domain Bacteria; phylum Chloroflexota; class Anaerolineae; order Anaerolineales; family Anaerolineaceae; genus JABLXM01. The sequence goes on from JABLXM010000028.1 coordinate 42,012, forward strand.
GGCGGATCGAGTCGATCGACATCTCGTACGAAGCCCCCAGGCGATCCATTTTATTAATAAAACAGATGCGCGGCACCTGGTAACGATCTGCCTGCCGCCACACGGTTTCGCTCTGCGGCTCGACCCCCTGGGTGGCATCGAAGACCACCAAGCCGCCATCCAGCACGCGCAAAGAGCGCTGGACTTCAGCCGTGAAATCGATGTGACCGGGGGTGTCGATGATATTGATCTGGTAATCGCGCCATTCGGCGGTCACGGCAGCCGATACGATCGTTATGCCGCGCTCGCGTTCCTGCGGCAGGTAATCGGTGATAGTGGTGCCGTCGTCCACCGAACCGATGCGGTAGGTCTTACCGGTATAAAACAAAATCCGCTCGGTAGTGGTCGTCTTCCCGGCGTCAATATGAGCGATGATACCAATATTGCGGTAGCGCTCTTTGGGGATCAACCGGGTCATCTCACAGCCTCACAGATATTCTTGCTTCGTCAGCGATACCGACGTCATTAAACCCGGTAATGCGAGAAAGCCCGGTTGGCTTCCGCCATTTTATGGGTTTCTTCGCGCTTACGCACGGAAGCGCCCTGGTTGGCATAGGCATCCAGAATCTCACCAGCCATCTTATCGGCAAAGGATTTGCCGGTGCGAGCTTTGGAGGAATCGATGATCCATCGCATCGCCAGCGTCAGGCGGCGGTCCGGGGAGACCTCAAGCGGCACCTGGTAGGTGGCGCCACCTACGCGGCGCGGACGCACTTCCATGATGGGTCCGACATTTTTCAAAGCCTGGTCCAACACTTCCACCGCGTCTTTGCCGGTCTTTTCCTGCACCATGTCCAACGCATCATAGATCATGCTGGTTGCCAGGCTCTTCTTGCCTTTGCGCATGACACGATTGATCAACATGGAGATCGTGATGTTATTGAAGCGCGTATCCGGCGCCACATCTCGTCTTTCGGGTTTAAGTCTTCTCATGATTCCACTCCATCCATCTATCCAGGACTATTTCGGGCGCTTGGAGCCGTACTTGGAGCGCCCCTGCGAGCGCTTCGCCACGCCGGTCGTATCCAGCGTACCGCGCACGATGTGGTAGCGCACGCCGGGCAGGTCCTTGACACGACCGCCGCGCACCAGCACCACCGAGTGCTCCTGCAACGAGTGCCCCTCGCCCGGGATGTAGGCAGTAACCTCGATGCCGTTCGACAGGCGTACACGGGCGATCTTGCGCAGCGCCGAGTTGGGTTTTTTGGGCGTCATGGTGCGAACCACGGTGCAAACCCCACGTTTTTGCGGCGCGCCTTCAATTTGGCGGGTACGGCGCTGGTCCATGGAATTGAACGTATACAGCAAAGCGGGCGCCTTGCTCTTGACTTTCTTGGTCTTACGACCTTTTCGGATCATTTGATTGATCGTTGGCACGTTTTTGCCTCCAAACCTTTCTCACATGCGGCGGGTTAGCGCCTCTCGAACACAATTCTTTTCATAAAGGGAGGCCATCACTCATTCTGGATGGCCTCGCCGTTTTCAACAACGTCCTTCATCCTGGCTGCCTATAAACAACAGGGAGAGATTATAGCATGCCGCGTTAGCAGCGTCAAGGAATTCATCTAATTTTAAGAATCGAGCACCCCGCCCGGTGTGATGTCCTCCAAACCTTCACCGATCGAAAGCAGACCGGTGCCCATCTTGTGCGGTCGGGCGCGTTCCTCGTCCTTGCCGAATTTGATCACATCCCCATTTTCCAACACCGCTTCCACCGCCAAGCCCAGGCTCTGCAGTTCTTTTACCAGCACGCGGAACGAAGCCGGCAGGCTAGGCTCTTCGATCGGGTCACCCTTGACGATGGCTTCATAGGTGTTCACACGACCCTGAACGTCATCCGATTTGACCGTCAACATCTCTTGCAATGTGTAAGCAGCGCCATAGGCTTCCAACGCCCACACTTCCATTTCGCCAAAGCGTTGACCGCCGAACTGCGCTTTACCGCCCAACGGCTGCTGGGTGACCAGGCTATACGGTCCGGTGGAACGGGCATGCACCTTGTCTTCGACCAGGTGGTGCAGTTTCAGCATCGTCATGACGCCAACCGTGACCGGCTGGTCATAACGCTCGCCAGTCTTGCCATCCCGCAGCACCTGCTTGCCGACGATCGGCGTGGGCTGCCCGGACTTGAGCATGTATTTATCCGCCGTTTTACGAATCTCATCCAGGCTCACATCCGTGGGAACCTTCTCGCCGTGTTTCTTGAGCCACAATTCCAAGCCAGCCCGGATGGCTGCCAGGTCGCTTTGTTCGAAATCGATTCCTTTTTCCAGCCGGCTGGTCTGGTCGATCAACGTTTCCGGTTGGTAACCATTCTCTCGCAACCATTCGTTCAGCACCACATTGCGTGCATAGACCTGGTCCGAGACCATGCGTGATATGTCGTAATCCTTGGATTTCAACACCTGCTCAAGGTACAGCAGGCGAACTTCATCATCGTCCTGGAAAGCCTCTGGGTCGTATTCCTCAGCCTCATTCATCATCTTCCAGGCTTGGTCTCCGGCATTTGCCCAGGCTTCGTCGATCATCCAGGCGCGCGCCAGTTCAGCTTCGATTTCCTGCTCATCTGCCCCATCGAAGACGGGTGTGACGGCGCGGAAACCAAGCCGTTTGACCGCCCAACCCAAATGCGTCTCGAGCACCTGACCGATGTTCATACAACCGGGAACGCCCAATGGGTTGAGAATGATATCCACCGGCGTGCCGTCCTCGAGTAAGGCATGTCCTCGACCGGTACGACGCGGGAAACGACCCCCTTGTTGCCATGCCGCCCCGCCATCTTGTCACCGGCGGTGATCTTGCGGCGCTGCGCCACCGAAACCCGCACCATCATTTCCACACCCGCCGAGAGGTCATCGTTATCCTCGCGGGTGAAGACGCGTACATCGACCACCTTGCCGCGCTCGCCGTGTGGCATGCGCAGCGACGTGTCTTTGACATCGCGCGATTTTTCGCCGAAGATGGCGCGCAGCAGGCGCTCTTCGGGCGTCAATTCCTTTTCGCCCTTGGGTGTGATCTTGCCGACCAGAATATCATTGGGACCAACCTCGGCGCCAATGCGGATGATGCCGCGTTCGTCCAGGTCTTTGATGGCTTCATCGCCCACGTTGGGGATATCGCGGGTGATCTCTTCCGGTCCCAGTTTGGTATCGCGGGCTTCGACCTCGTATTTTTCGATATGCACCGATGTGAAGCGGTCCTCCTGCACCAAACGCTCCGAGATCAAGATGGCATCCTCGAAGTTGCCACCCTCCCAGGAGACGAACGCCACCGTGACGTTCTGACCCAGCGCCAGGTTGCCGTTGACGGTCGATGACGAATCCGCCAACACATCACCCTTATGGATCAACTGCCCTTTGATCACCGCCGGGCGCTGATCGATGCAGGTGGATTGGTTGGAGCGCTGGTACTTGCGCAGGCTGTAGGTGCGCAACTTGCCGTCCGTATGGCGCACCTTGACTTCCTTGCCCGATACCGAGATGACCTCGCCGTCCTCTTCCGCCAGCACCACCTGTCCGGAGTCATAAGCGGCGTAACCTTCCATGCCGGTCGAGATCAATGGGATATCCGGCGAGACCAAGGGCACGGCTTGCGCCTGCATGTTGGAACCCATCAGAGCGCGGTTGGCGTCGTCATGCTCCAAGAAGGGAATCAGTGAAGCGCTGACGCCCACCACCTGGTGGGGCGCCACATCCATGTAGTTGATCGCTTCCGAGCCGGAGATCATAAAATCGGAATGATGGCGGCAGGAAATGCGTTCGACGGCAAACTCATCGTGCTCGTTGAGCGGGGTGTTGGCTTGTGCAATGACGAACTTATCCTCCGCGTCGGCGGATAGATAAACGACATCCTCCGAGACGAAAGGCTCAATCAGGACGTTGGGCAGGTCGAGCTTTTTGATGGCTTTGTACATCTTGGCATCCACCCGCTCACCGGCTTGGGCAATCTTGTCCCCCTTCTTGGGGTCGACGACTTTATCGCGCAATTTCCTTCCGATCAGCATTTCATTACTGGCAGGCAGCGTTTTGTAGACCTGGCGATAGGGTGTTTCGATGAAACCGTACTCGTTGACGCGTGCGAAGGATGCCAGACGACCGATCAAACCAATGTTGGGACCTTCCGGGGTTTCGATCGGGCAAATGCGACCATAATGGGAATGATGCACGTCGCGCACATCGAAGCCGGCGCGCTCGCGCCGCAAACCGCCCGGACCAAGGGCAGAAAGCGTGCGTTTGTGGCGCAGTTCCGCCAGCGGGTTGGTCTGGTCCATGAACTGCGAGAGCTGGCTGGAGCCGAAGAATTCGCGCAAAGCCGCCACCACCGGACGGATGTTCACCAAACTGACCGGCGACACCTGGTCCTGATCGCGGATCGACATACGTTCCTTGATCACGCGCTCCATGCGGCGCAGACCGATGCGCAGCTTGTTCTGGATCAGTTCGCCCACCGTCTTCACCCGGCGGTTGCCCAGGTGGTCGATATCGTCGGGGTATTCGACGCCGTTATTGATGCTGATCATACGGCGCACCAGGTAGACGATATCCCATTTGGTCACCGTACGGTGAGAAACCGGGATGCGGTTCATCAGGTCCAACTTCTGGTTGAGCTTGTACCTGCCGACGCGTTCCAGGTCATAATGCCTCTGGTCGAACAGTTGCTCCTCAAGGAAAGCGCGGGCATTATCCAATGTTGCCGGGTCGCCCGGTCGCATGCGCTTGAAGAACTCGATCAACGCCATTTCTGCCACCGTGCTGGCGCCCGGGTAATCCTGCGGGTTCCAGTTGGGTTCCTGGCGCAGGGTGGACGCGATGAACAGGCGATCCGCATTGTTGTCGACATCCTGGAACAATGCAATCAGTTCCTCATCGCTGCCGGTCTTGAGCGGCGCATCCGGCATCAAGTCATCGACCGTTGAAAGGGCGCGCAAGAAGATGGTGATGGGGATGATGCGTTTGCGATTGAATTTGAGGATGAGGTAATCGTTCTTGCGGGTCTCGAATTCCATCCAGGCGCCGCGGTCGGGGATCAGCTTTGCCATCGCCTGGCGATAGCCGGTGGTGCGGTCGACCGGGGCTTCGAAATACACGCCCGGCGAACGGATCAACTGGCTCACCACCACGCGCTCTGTACCATTGATTATGAAGGTGCCCTTCTCGGTCATCTCTGGAAAATCGCCCAGGAAGATGTCTTGTTTGATCGGTTCCGGTACTTCGGGTCCGTGTAACAAGACCGATACATACAGCGGGCTGGCGTAAGTCAGGTCGCGCTCGACGCACTCTTCGATGGAATGTTTAGGGTCATCGAACCAGTATTTCAATTTCCACTGCTGCGATTCCGGCGCGCGGCTTGGAAAGGTCAACTTCATACCCTTGTTGTAGGATTCGATCGGGGAGATCTCTTCAAAGAGATCGACCAAACCTTCCTTCTTGAGCCGCTGGAACGAATCCAACTGCACTTCGATCAGGTTGGGCATGTCGAACACAACCGGTATGCGCGCGTAAGATTTTATAGGCAGGGGAGAGGTCATACATTACTCCTAAATCGATAGAAACCGGATGACTGGATAAATGAACTTCCGCACCTCAGACAGGAGGCGCAAATGGTAATTATATCAAGCCGGATAACATTGGTCAAGAAATTTTAAGGTTTGACTTGAAAATACAGGCACGATTCACCCTCCTTGTATAATGATTATAATGCATCCACCACCCGTGAAACCATTAACTGGCGTAAAGATCCTCGTACCACCGGCATTGTTCCCGCTGGGGATGAGCGCGGCGCTATCCCTGCTGGGGGATTTGACCTTGTTCGCCTCGCTGGTGCCCCGCCTGGAATCGCTCGCGCTGACCCTGCCCCAACTTGGCGTTCTCTTCTCCATCCATCGCCTCATCCGCATCCCGGGGAACCCATTGGTGGGGCAGTTGGCAGACCGGGTCGGCAGGCGTCCCTTGTTCATCAGCGGGATGCTGCTGGCAGTCATCTCGACCGCAGGATACGGTTTTTCGGTGGGGTTTGTGCCGTTCCTGGTCTGCCGCCTCGCCTGGGGCGCAGCCTGGGCTTTGATCAACACCACCGGCATGACGATCACAATGGACATCAGTAACGATGAAAGTCGCGGTAAACTGGCAGGAGTCTATAATTCCTGGCTGTGGGTGGGGTTTGCCCTGGCGCCTTTCTTGGGTGGCTATCTGGTCGATCATTTACCCTTCCGGCAGGCGATGCTCTTGCTGGCTTTCTTTACCGGTCTCGGTCTTATCGCCTCATATCTATTCCTGCCAGAAACGTTGGTGCCGCGGGTAAAAAACCAGCCACAACCCGGTTCCCGCCTGCGCCAGAAGGTGGCTGGCATGATCTCGCAGGCTCGTTCGTTGAACTGGCAAGCGATGATCATGATGGCGGTCTTCCTCTTCGCCGGTGAAGGCTTGCTGCTCTCGACCCTCTCACTGCTGCTGACTGACCGCTTCGGTCAGCAGGTAGCCATCGGGCAAACCACGGTCGGCATCGCCACGACTGCCGGCACATTGTTCATGCTGCGGGCGGTGCTGGCAGGCATCATCGGTCCACTTGCCGGTCACTTATCCGATCGGTGCGGGCGCCTTATCACGGTAACATTCAGTGCGCTGTTGGGTGCCGGCAGTTTGATCATCATTCTCTATGCCGGTTCCATGACCGGCATCCTGGCGGGCATCCTGCTCTCGGCACTCGCCAGCGCTGCTGGCAACGCCGTCCTGACCGCCTGGATGGGAGATAACGCCAGGCGTGATGCGCAAGGCGCCACCTTTGGCTGGTTCGCCATGATTGGTGATATCGGCAGCGCGCTCGGTCCGATGTTGGCGTTATTCATTTACCCCCTGGCGGGCATCGCGCCGGCGTATTGGGTAGGCGTGATCTTGTTCGCCTTGAGCGCCGCCTGGCTCAATAGTTCCAGGCTCACGTCGAAGCGCACCAGCGTTTCCGTTTCAGGGTGAAGCCGGTCAGGGGGTTGTGACAGGCAGCCACCTCGCCATTTCGCGAGATCTCGATCACGCCATAACCAGGTGGTTCATCCCTGCACCATGGCACGCTGGCAGAGCCTGGATTGAAGATCAATTTCCCATCCTCACGAATGTTTTCGGGCACGTGGGTGTGACCAAAGGCGATCACATCCGCCTGTTGGAATGCTTGCCTGAAATACGCCAGGTGTCGCTCCAACTGGTACCCTTCCAACGCATGCCAAACCTTGCCGCGCAGGTACATGCCGAAACCGCCGTGCCCGTGCAGGAACACGCAAACCTTACCGTGAATTTCCACGCTCAACATTTTGGGGAGCTTCGTGCGGGATGCCCAATCCCGATTGCCTCGGACCGCCAGCACAGGCGCCAACTCTTGCAGCGTCTCGAGCACACCGCGCTCGCAAATATCCCCCAGGTGAATGATCACATCCACCCCGGCAGCCCGCAGCGCCGGCACCAACGCCGGGTGCAGCCGACCGACCCGATCCGGCACATGCGTATCCGCCACCAAGCCCAGGCGCACGCTCTCCCTGGCGAGGATGGCGGAGTCGATCGTTTCATCCACCGGCGTTGAGCAAGCGGCTGACCTCGGCGACGACTTGTTCAGGTCCCTGGAAATGCACCCCCACCATTCCCAATTCGCGCGCCGCGTTCACATTCTCGATGAAATCATCGACGAAGATCGCTTCAACCGGTTCGGCACCCAGTAAACGCATGGTGTGCCGGTAGATGCGCGCGTCCGGCTTCGCCAGCCCCACCTCGGCTGAAATGACCGCTTCATCGAAACACGCCAGCACCCCACGGCTTTCCAACTTGGCGCGCGTATCCGACCAGGCGTTGGATAACAACGCCGTCTTGCACCTGGCGCGAATGGAACAAATGAAATCGACCAGCGTTCGATCGATGAAATCCCCCGCCCAGAACTGTTGCTGGAACTTGCGCAAGCCCGCTTCATCCAGGCAGAACCGCTCGCGCACCGCCACCCAATGGCTGGCAATATCGATCTCACCGACGAACGCCTGTTGAGCCGAATCGGAGCCGAAGACGATATCGTCGATCTCCTCGTACGTCATGTGATATTGCTGTGCCAGGGCTGTGCGCGGAGCTTTGTCCTCCGTCCGTAACAGGACGCCGCCCATATCCCAAATGACCGCTTTGATCTGCGAAGTCTCCAATTGTTCACCTCCAGAAAGTGCGCAGGAGAGTATATCACAGCCACATCCCCGCGGTTGGCGTCGAAAACCGCGGGACGGATACCACGGGGAACATCCTCATCACCCTGTGAGCGCCCATTCACTCCAGGTGCACCCTGTTTGCCTGCTCATCATCGAATCGCTGCACCGTCTGCTTCACCGTATCGAAAGCCAGGATCTCGAACGCGGGCACCTGCGAACGGAGTGATGACAACTCATCCAGCACGGCGGGGCACGGCGCCAGGTCCGCCACACGGAAGACGAACAACTGGCAGAAAACGCCCGCCAGCAGGTCGGATTTCATTTGGTCATACGCCGGGCGTACGACCTGGTCGCATTGGGCGATGTCCAGGTAGACCGCCACCAGGCGGCGGAGTCCCAGTTCGGTCATGATGACCTGGAAACCAGCCAGCATGTGCAGTCGGGCGTGCATGGAATAAGCGGCGCCG